>NZ_DCYU01000063.1:0-86553 GCF_002331165.1 Pseudoalteromonas sp. UBA2102 | reverse complement strand
TTCAAGTCCATCATGACCCACCACTTCTAAAAAATCACAACTTTCCCCCTTATTTTATTTAAATCAGTTTCTTATTTTTATTTATAAACAGCAGGCCCAGATAGCTGTTATTTGCCCGTGTATTCTCGTATAATTTGCCGTAATTAATGCACTGTAGATGAAGTGGTCGAGAACATGAGTCTAGCTCAAACTATTATGCCTGAAGGCTATATCTTTCCTCCTAAGCCAGCGCCGTTAACTAAAGACGAGCAAGGCGAATATAAAGCACGTATTAAACAACTACTGCAAAATAAAAATGCAGTGCTGGTAGCCCATTACTACACAGATCCTGAAATTCAGGCACTTGCCGAAGAAACAGGGGGCTGTGTTGCCGACTCATTAGAAATGGCACGTTTTGGTGCTCGCCACGATGCAGATATGATCATCGTTGCAGGCGTACGTTTTATGGGTGAAACCGCTAAAATTTTAACGCCAAACAAAACAGTTGTTATGCCAACGCTAGAAGCAACCTGTTCGTTAGACATTGGTTGCCCTATTGATGAGTTTTCTGCGTTTTGCGATCAGCACCCAGATCGTAAAGTTGTCGTGTATGCAAACACCTCTACAGCGGTTAAAGCCCGTGCAGACTGGATTGTAACCTCATCGTGCGCACTTGAAATTGTAGAGCACCTAGATGAGCAAGGTGAAAAAATTATTTGGGGCCCAGATAAACACCTTGGTAGCTACATTCAAAAAAATACCGGTGCCGATATGATCATGTGGAACGGCGCATGCATCGTCCACGATGAATTTAAAACAAAAGCGCTTAAAGATATGAAAGCCCTGCACCCAGATGCGGGTGTATTGGTGCATCCAGAGTCACCTGCAGAAATAGTGGCACTGGCAGATGCGGTTGGCTCAACAAGCCAATTAATAAAAGCTGCGCAAACAATGGATAACGATAAGTTTATTGTAGCGACAGACCGCGGTATTTTTTACAAAATGCAGCAGCTATGCCCAGAAAAAGAGTTTTTTGCAGCCCCAACAGCGGGTGAAGGCGCGTCATGTAAAAGTTGTGCACATTGCCCGTGGATGGCAATGAACGGCTTAAAAGCGATTGAAGAAGCTCTGATAGACCCTCGCGGTAAAGAAGTGTTTGTAGATATGGACTTACGCGAAGGCGCGCTCAAGTCACTTAATCGCATGTTAGACTTTACAGCTAGCATGGCTAAGTAATTAGCCTAATGCATAAAAACGGTTAAACCTTAAGGTTTAGCCGTTTTTTTATGCCTAAAGTAAATTGCTGATTGATTATTAGACACTTAACAGCACAAATTTAAAAAGACCTTGCACCTGTGTAACCTATTTCATACTATAACGCGCTGTTGCTAAGCAACACCGTGGAGGAATGGCTGAGTGGCTGAAGGCGCACGCCTGGAAAGTGTGTTTAGGTTAATCCCTAACGAGGGTTCGAATCCCTCTTCCTCCACCATCATTCTTGACCCCAGTTATTGAATATCAATAACTGGGTTTTTAATGCCTGCTGCCCAAACCTTAGTTATACGCTAATAGGCATGTATTTAGTGGGTAATCTCAATCGGCCCTTAAAGTCGCTCCATTAAATACATGACATGGTACAAGTCCCGAATTTATTGGTACTCAAATAACGCGTTTTCCCATTCTTGAATGATTATTTGGCGCTTCATCTGATCGTCTATCACTAATATTTCTATGCCAAGGGGGACGGGGCGCAGCTGACCCTCTGATATATCAAGTAAATGTTTTTGCTTAATTCTTACTTCGTTATTTATTGGCTCAAAATTAGTAAAGTTGGCCATGTCTGTTTGCCCTTGTACAGACACTAAGTAATCAATAAATAGCTGTGCGCCAATTACATTTTTAGCATGTTTAGGAATAATGGCGCTGCGCATAATAACCGAGGTGTAGTCTTTAGGTTGCACCACAATAATATTAGGGTGCTGCGCCGCCCATGTGCGCGCATAAGAGCTTAATATGTTATAGCCAACAGTGAGTTCACCCGTTGAAAGTGCCTTGAGTATGTCGGCGCTGCGTCTAAATACACGTGTGCTGTGATAGCCAAACGATTCAAGCATTCGGCCATAGCTTGAGCTTTGCTCGCGGTCATGAGCCCATAGCAAATAGCCTATGCCCACTTGAGTAATATCATAAATGCCAATGCGGCCTTTAATTTGCTCACTGCGCCTACGAATTAGCTCTAATAATTCGTTGCGGCTACTTGGTGCGACCTCTTCGCCTAAAAATTCTTTATTAAATGCAATTACTGCTGTTTCATAGGTAAAGCCAAATACTTCATTTCGCCATTTAGCCCATGCAGGAAGCTTATTTGTTTGCTCAGAGCTGTAAGGCTGTGCGTAACCATCGTTAACTAACTTTACCTGCAAGTTCATTGCTGAACTTAATAACACGTCGGGCGGGTTTTTAACGTCGGCTAAAAATTCGCTATACACTTCGAAAGTACTCAGCTCGTAGTAATCAATTTGTACAAAAGGGTATTTTTTTTGAAAGGCCGATAAAAAAGGGGCAATTTCCATTTTGTCAGCGCCGCCATATATTTTAAGCACGGATTTATTTTCGCTTTGTGCCGGAAATACTAAAGGGGTTTTTGCTGCAACGAATGGCGAGCCTACAAAGCACGTAAAAACAACGGCAATATAAATCAGCGATAAAAGTTTCAATGTTCGTCCTCGGTCAGCATTAACGGAAAGTTTATTTCAAAAATAAGCCCCGACGGGGTGTTATCAAGCAGCTTAATAGCAGCGTTATGATGCTCTGCTACCTCCTTTGCAATGCTTAAGCCTAGGCCACTGCCGGCACGTGGGTCGCCTTTACTTTTGTAAAACCGCTCAAACACATGTTGTTTTTGCGCATCGGGTACACCTACGCCTTGATCAGCCACGCATAATCGGGCTATGTAACCACTGTCTGTACTGTGAAGCTCGGTAGACACATTAACTTCTTTGTTTTGCGGGCTAAATTTAATCGCGTTTTCTAAAATGTTGCGTAGCATTTGGCTAAGTGCAAACGAATCACCATTGATCATTAAATTATCATCACCTTGATATGTGATGATCACGCCGCGTTGAATCGCCGATACCGCTACATCTCTACACACAGACTTTACCAGCTCCGGCAACGAAAGCGTTATTAAAGGCTGGCTATGAAAGCGGTGCGCAAGAGTGGCTTGGTTTAACAGTTGCGTAACGGTGCTGTCGAGTAAATCTGTTGAATATAAAACACGATTTAACTGCTCTGTTCTTATTTTTTCATCGCTTTCTTCAATGGCATTTTGCGCCTGGCTTTTAAGGCCTGCTAGGGGCGTTCTTATTTGATGGGCGACTTCGCCGGTAAAGCGCTTTAAATGATTAAGCGAGACTTCTAATTGCGATATAAAATGGTTAATGGTTGAAATTAAATCGGCCATTTCTTTAGGAACCGACATATCAATAGGGCGTAGATCAGTGGGGGAGCGCCGACGTATTTTTTTATTTATGCTGTAAATAGGGCGCAAAATTTGATTTACTCCCAGTAATATAAGCACAATAGCTATTACAAACGTTAAAATAACCATTTGTATTACATTTAAATTCATTTCATAGGCGAGCTGATCGCGAGCTTGGGTGGTTTGACCTATTAAAATATTTACATCAAACGATTCGCCCACTTCATAAAGCTTATCTGAGAGTAAAATAAAGCGGTAGTTTTCGCCTTTGTAATCACCTTCCCAAAATTGTATCAGTAGGTTATCTCGTGGGTCATATTCTGCACGTTGCCACTGAGTGTCGGCTTTTTGCAAAATGTGTTGATATAAGCCATTGTAGCCAGTTAAGTGCTCGCCTTGATTTTGTGTTATTTGATACACCAATCTGTCATTTGAGGCCATCGAGAGAGTTTCAAATGTAGCGCTGGGTAAATCAACAATAATTTCGTGGTAATCAATGTGGGTATTTTCAAAAATTTGTAAAGCAGCACTGGCAAGTAGCCTATCGTATGAAATTTGGGCGGCGTTTTTACTGTAATTATTAGCCATAAAATAGGTTATAAGTGTAATTATAACCATTAAAGCAATGGTTATTGTAAGCAGCTGCCGGCGAATTGAGGGGAGGGTTTTGCTACTCATTAGGCTCTGCTAAAAGATAGCCTAAACCACGCAGTGTTTTTATATCAACACTGCTATTTACCAGCTTTTTACGAAGCCTTGCTACGTAGGTTTCTATGGCGTTGGGGCTGGGGGAGTCGTCAAACGAATATAAGTGATCGAGTAACTCATCTTTGTTAAGCACTTTGCCTTGATGTGTTAAAAATATTTCTAGTAACCTAAATTCTCGTTGCTTTAAATCAATAAGTTCTTTAGCAATAGTGACCGTGCATGATTTTCGGTCAAAATCGAGATTGCCATAACTTATAATGTCTTTACCTAGGCCTTGGTTACGCCTAAGTAGGGCGCGGCAACGGGCTTCTAATTCGCCAAAATCAAAGGGTTTAGTGAGGTAGTCGTCGGCGCCTAAGTCGAGTAATTCTATTCGGTGCTCTACTTGAGCGCGTGCCGTTAAAATTAATACAGGCGTATTTGATGAGCGAGCCCTGAGCTTTTTTAATATTTGCTCACCGTTTAAATTGGGCAAGTTTAAATCAAGTAAAATAAGGTCGTACTCATGGCGTTTTAACAGCGAATTAGCCACATCACCACTGGTTACAAGGTCTATACCTTGGCCCATTTTGGTGAAGCGTTGGCAAATTGCTTCTCCTAACACTTCGTCGTCTTCAACTGCTAAAATTCTCATTAAGCACACCCGCAAAGTCGCAATTAAAAAATATAATTTTAAGTTGTGCAAGACACTAAACAATTACTGCAACGTTTACAATACGCAAATACCTTCGTTTATAACAAGATAAGCTATAGTTTTAATTTAATAGCTAAAAAATACAATTGCCTAAAATGTAATTATCTTGTGACAGGTTTGTGACAGGTTTGCCGTGTAAATTGCAACATGAATAAACTGATACACACTACACACAACTATAAATTTAATTAAACAAGGTAGCGGAGACAACTATGGCTCAACAGTTCTCTAAAATATTTGCAGTAACAGGCGCAGTATTAACTTGTGTTTCTATTCCTTCGTACGCTTCTTTTAATGGGCTTACAGAGCAAGACGAATTTAATATTAAGCTAAGGTCAATTTACTTTGACCGCGATTACGATAACGACGCCAGCGACGACTCAACGTTTGCACAAGGCATAGAGCTCAATTATCAATCGGGCTATTTTAATGACTTAATTAGCATGGGTGTCTCTACTTATACCGTACTTAATTACAACTCAACCGGCAGCGCACAAAATAATATTTTACCCGCAGGGGATGAAAAAGGCGGCGTTGACGATAGTTTTTCTAAATTTGGTCAATATTTTATCGACGTTAAACTTGGCGAAAATGGCCATTTAAAAATAGGCGGGCAAAAAACCAAAAGCATGCTGTTAAAAAGCTCAGGCAGCCGCGCAATTCCCAATACTTTTAGAGGTGTATTTGGTGACTACAAGTTTGGTAATACCAAAGTATATGGTTACGCCTACGATAAATGGAGCCGCCGCCACGACGACAAGTGGGAAGATTTTTCTACCGATCAGTCAGATAACGGCGCGATTAGTGTTATTTGGGGTGTGGGCGCAGGCTACAAAAAAGACGCGCTAAAAATAGACGCAGAGTATTTAAATTCTCATGACTACTTATCAAAGCTTGGGCTTAAAGGAAGTTACGCTATAAAGCTCGATCAAAGTAAGTTAACCCTTTCAAGCGGCGTATTTACCTCACAAGACGATGGCGATTTATTTGTAACCGGCGCAGAGGGTGGCGATTTAGATGATGAAGATGCACTCGGTGCGGTTTCAGGCGTTACTAAAAGTGAAAACGATGGTTTTGCCTATTACCTAGATGCTAATTGGAAAAAAGATATTTGGACACTAGGCGCCGCATTTACCAAAGTGAACGATGCCTGGATTGAAGATAACTTTAGTGGCGATCACGGGACTAACCCGTTTCCCACGCGCTCATTAATTGGCGCCGATTTAACAAACCAAAATGAGGCAACCTGGCAGGCTCGCTTAGGTGTTGACCTAAAAGCAGTGGCACCGGGTTTAACCACAAAGTTCTATTACACCAGCGGCAGTGATGCAGAAAATTCAAGCTTAGGTAAAGCAGGTGGCACAGCCGATGAAAAATATTGGGCCATTGATACACGCTACAAAGTAGCGGCTGTAAAAGGCTTAAGCCTACGTTGGTTATTTTTAGATTACACCACAGATGAAACTGGCAGTGTTGATGGTGTAAAAGGAGACAGAGCAGATCACCGTGTATATGTAGATTACACCATTAAGTTTTAAACGCCCCCTTCGATTGGCTTTTAACGCGCAGCATGAAAATACTGCGCGTTTTTTAATGTTTAAAAGTTATTTTTTAATCAATTTTTATTTCGTGACAGGTTAGTGACAGTTTGGCTCCTTACTCTTAAAAAAAGGGCAACGTTTTGATAACGACGTTACTTGTTTTTAATTGCATTGAAAGGGCGAAACGATGAACTCAACACACGCTACACCTCAGTTAAAACCTACGCCGAGAGCCATTCACTTTCGTGCAAATAGCCACCAAACAGCCACGGCTGCTAGTGCAACAAGTAATACTAATTTTGCCCCTCAATCTTTGCAAAGTAAGCAAGAGCAAGTGCAAGAGTGCGTGGTTATTTTAAGTAATAACTAACCCGTTACTGCTCATTTAAATTGATTTAGAAGCTGGATTATTATGACTATTCAAAAAAAAATACCTTGTGTCATTATGCGCGGCGGAACGTCTCGCGGGACTTATTTTTTAGCCAACGATTTACCGAGAGACTGGGATAAACGCAAAGAAGTTTTAACTGCAGCAATGGGCTCAGGCGATCCGCTGCAAGTAAATGGCGTAGGTGGAGGAAACTCACTAACCAGTAAAGCGGCCATTATTTCACGCTCAACCGACCCCGATGCAGACATTGATTACTTATTTGCGCAAGTTGCTATTGAGCAAAATGAAGTCGATATAACCCCTTCGTGTGGCAATATTTTATCTGGTGCAGCACCACTGGCAATTGAATACGGATTGGTTACTGCAAACGACGGTGAAACAACGGTACGGGTTAAAAATGTAAATACCAATACCCTTATTGAAGTTGTTGTACAAACGCCTAACGGATTTGTTGAGTACGAAGGCGATGCCACTATTGATGGCGTACCAGGCTCTGGGGCACCTATTTTACTTAAGTTTTTTGATGTGTGTGGCACTAAAACCGGTGAATTACTGCCTACTGGCTCTGTACGCGATACCTTTGATGGCGTAGAAGTAAGTTGTGTAGATGCTGCCATGCCAATGGTACTAATACCTGCACCATCACTGGGTGTAAAAGGCTCTGAAACTAAACAAGAGCTTGATGCAAATACAGAGTTACTGCAAAAAATAGAAAGCATTCGCCTGCAGGCGTCACTAAAAATGGGCCTTGGCGATGCAACCGGAAAAGTCATTCCTAAAGTCGGTTTACTGTCGGTGCCGCAATTTGGCGGTACGATAACTTCGCGCTACTTTGTGCCGCAAAATTGCCATACCAGCCATTCTGTTACAGGAGCAATTTGCGTGAGTGTTAGTTGCATGTTGCCAGGCAGTGTGGCGTACGACTTAATTACCCCACAAAGCTCAGAGCAGCAAAATATAGTGGTTGAACACCCAAGCGGTAAAATAGATTTACTACTTGAGGGGCGCTTTGAAAACGACACGCTAGATATAAAGTCGGCGGGGTTAATGCGCACAGCCAGAATGTTATTTAAAGGTGAAGTACACATACCTGCAAAAGTATGGGATGAAAGCAAAATAGCTTAACTTATACCATTGGGCAAAATAGCTCACTTAATTAAGCGAATTAGTGTTAAGCCTTAGTAAACCAACCGAAAATGCGATATCAGATTGTCTGTTATCGCTTTTTTTATGCTTTAAATAAATAAAACTAAATTTATTTTTATTTAAAAACAATAGCTTATAAATAATTTTAAATTAATGGATAGTTTGGCATCGATGACAGGTAGATGACAGTTTCGGCTATTAGTCTAGCTGTTGTTAACTTCTTTTAACGAAATACTTTCATCTACGTAATAGATGCAATGACGTTATTAGGACCTATTTAAATAATTGCAGCGAATAACAGAGGTCAAATTATGAAGATTAAATTAAGTACTTTTGCACCTAATCGACTAAAAGCAATGCTTGTTGTGTTAGCAGCAAGCACTTGTATCAGCTCAGCTTATGCAAACAATAACGACGAAGTAAGCTTTGATGGTGAGCGAGTAGAGTGGGTTGTGCCTTTTAAAGAAGGTGGCGGCTCTGACACATGGGCACGTTTTTTTGGTCCGCGTTTTTCTCAGCATTTAAATGGTAAACCTGTGGTTGTGGTTAAAAACATTCCAGGTGGTGGCTCTACCAAGGGTGCTAACCGCTTTGAGCGCCGCGCTAAAGCAAATGGTTTAAATGTATTTAGTACTTCTGCCTCTACACAAATCCCTTATTTACTTGGCGACTCACGCGTTAGATACGAAGTAAAACGTTGGAACGTGATTATGGCCACACCGACAGGTGCGGTGGTATATGTGCGCCCAGAGCTGGGTATTAAAAACGCATCAGAGCTTGCCAAATTGCAGGGTCAAAAACTTAAATTTGGTAGCCAACGCGCCGCGTCAATGGACTTAGTTGGGCTATTAGCCTTCGACATGCTTGATTTAGACATTCACGCCATTTTTGGTATGAAAGGCCGTGGCAGTGCGCGTTTATCGTTTGAGCGTGGCGAGGTGGATATCGACTTTCAAACTACCTCTGCCTACTTAAAAAAAGTACAGCCGCTAGTTGATGAAGGCAAAGCGATTCCGCTTATGTCGTTTGGCGTACTTAATAAAGAAGGCAAAATTGTACGCGACCCAACGTTTCCTGACTTACCACACGTAGGCGAAGTATACGAAATGATCCATGGTAAAAAGCCAACAGGCGTTGAATACAACGTATGGAAAACCTTTTTTGTAGCCGGTTTTGCCGCGCAAAAAGGACTGTTTTTACCTAAAGGCACCCCAGATGACGTTATTGCAGAGTGGCGCAATGCAGCACAGCGCGTCATTGATCAAGACAACTTTAAAGAAGAGTCTGAATTAGTACTTGGCCAATACCCACAACTTGTAAACGAAGATGCAGTAAACACACTGAGTTCAGCACTGACAATTTCTGAAACTGACAAACAATGGGTAAGAAATTACCTAACCGAAAACTACAACGCGCGTTTTTAAAAACCCATGTTGATTTGTTGTACACACAGTGGCTCGCATTTAGTGAGCCACTTTTTTAATCTAAGGAGAGCAGTATGTTAGATGCATTTTTAATTGCGCTACAAACTATTCTTACCCCCACACACTTAATGTATTTATGCGGCGGCGTTTTTTTAGGCTTGCTGATTGGTATTTTTCCGGGTTTAGGCGGCATAGCGGGTTTATCGTTATTATTGCCATTTTTATATGGTATGGACCCAATTTCAGCGCTTGCTATGCTTATTGGCCTAGTGGCGGTTATTCCAACCTCTGACACCTTCACCTCTGTATTAATGGGTATTCCAGGCTCCAGTGGCTCACAAGCCACAGTGCTTGATGGCTTCCCACTGTCTAAAAAGGGTCAAGCAGCCCGTGCGCTTTCAGCAGCGTTTGCTTCGTCATTATTTGGTGGCCTTTTTGGCGCCATTATTTTAACGCTGTTTGTACTGATTGCCCGCCCCGTTATTTTAGTGTTTGGCTCGGCCGAATTATTTATGCTTACTTTGCTAGGTTTAAGTATGGTGGGTGTATTAGCCGGTAATAGCCTAGTAAAAGGCTTAAGCGCATGTGGCTTAGGTTTATGTTTAGGCTCACTTGGCGGTGCTCCTGCAACCGGTGAATACCGCATGGTATTTGATAACGGTTACCTTATGGATGGTATTCCGTTAGTGGTTGTTGGTTTAGGTATATTTGCATTACCAGAAATTATCGATTTACTGCGTCAAAACCGCTCTATTTCAGAAGCTTCCGAGCTGGGTAGTGGGTGGTTTGAAGGCGTAAAAGATGTTGTTAAAAATAAATGGCTAGCTACGCGCTGTGCTGCCATTGGTTGTGTTGTTGGCGCACTACCTGGCCTAGGTGGCAGCGTAGTTGATTGGATCTCTTATGGTCATGCGGTACAAACCTCTAAAGACACCGAAAACTTTGGTAAAGGCGACATACGCGGTGTTATTGCCCCTGAGTCATCAAATAATGCCAAAGAAGGCGGTGGCTTAATTCCGACCTTATTATTTGGTATTCCTGGTTCTGGCAGCATGGCTGTATTTTTAGGTGGTATGGTATTAATTGGCTTAGAACCAGGCCCTGCGATGATCACCACTGATCTTGATGTTACTTACACCATTGTATGGTCACTGGCACTTGCTAATGTAATTGGCGCGGGCGCGTGTTTACTAATTTCTAAATGGGTAGCAAAGGTAACAACTATTCCTTACACGCTCATGGCACCATTTATGGTTATGGTGATCTTTTTTGCGGCGTTTCAGGCAACCCGTGATTTAGGTGATTTAGTCGCACTTATTGGCATTGGTATTTTAGGCGTATTAATGAAGCGCTTTGGATGGCCACGACCAGCATTTTTAATTGGTTTTGTACTGGCAAGCGGCATAGAAACTTACCTTTATCAAGCTATTCAGTTTGACGGCATAGAGTTTTTATTAAAACCGGGTGTGATGATTATTGGTGCATTAACCGCGCTTTCTATTTTCTTTGCAGCACGCCACTCTATTAAGGCTGCTAAAAAAGAAAAAGCCAATAAAAACACAGCTAATGCTGAGGTAAAACCAACTAACCTTAAACCACAAATCGCGTTTTCTGGCTTTGTTTGTTTAGTGTTTGCATACGGTTTGTATGACTCGTTCCAACGCACATTCTTAGGTGGGGTATTTCCTGCCGTGGTGTGCTCGTTCATGTTAATACTCTCTACTGTTGTGCTGATCAAGCTGCTGCTTAATAGAGTAGACGATGCTGTAAATTACGATAATGAGGTCTCTGCGGGGTATGTAAACGACTCAAGCGTGACTGGCCTTTGGCATTATGTATTTTGGCTGTGTGGCTTATTAGCTGGGTGTTTTTTACTGGGCTATGTGATTTCTATAGCGTTGTTTTTCATAATATTTTTACTTGTAAAAGCACGTATATCAATTGCTAGAACATTAACACTGACAGTGTGTGCGTTGGCATTTTTACTCACTTTATCGCACTTTATGGTATTAGATTTACCAAGCGGTTACCTACAAGAAGTGGCAAGCTTTACGCAGCTGTAAACGCCGCCGTGCTAAGCAAAACAAGCAGCGCTTAGCACGGTTTACATTCGATCTAAAAGGCACTGGCTTAAGAAGGATATAATTATGATTTCACCTAAGCTTATTTTAATGCCCCTTTCTACAAGTGGGCATGTAACAGAGCGCTTAAAAGGGGGTTTAGCCGTTGCTAAGTATTTTAATGCGCACCTTGATGTTTATCACACGCACTTAGACCCAAAACGCTTTTTGCCAACAGGGCAGCTTGGCTTACCAACTAAATTGGTAAAAGAGTTAGACTCTGTAGCAGGGCGCTTTGCAACAACCGAATCGGCAAATTTAAAAACCGAATTTGTTAGTTTATGTGCCCAGCAGCAAGTTAAATACACTGACGACAGCGCAGAGCATCCCACGCACCCAAGCGCTTCATGGCATATTAATATAGGTGTGCGCAGCGAAATAATTGCAGAGCAAGGCAAAGTTGCTGATTTAATTATTATTCCGCAGTCTAAAAGTGGTAAATCAACCTCGACCTTTGAGGCATCGGTAATGCGAAGTGGTAAACCTATATTACTGGTACCACGGCAAATGACCTACTTTGATATAAAAACAGTGGTGATTGGCTGGAACGCCAGCACCGAGGTATCGCGTGCGCTCACTTACAGTTTACCGCTTCTAAAACAAGCTCAAAAGGTTGTTATTTGCACCAGCGCAAGCAGCGCAGTTAAAATGCCAAACGGCCATGAAGTGGTTAAATATTTAGCTCAGCACGATATTAAAAGTGAGTTTGTAACATTTAATAATGGCAGGCAATCGACCGCTAAAGCGTTTATGTCGGTAGCGCAAATGCATAACGCTGATCTAGTGGTGATGGGCGCATTTACTCACAGGCGAATCCATGAGCAAATTTTTGGTGGTATGACTAACTACATGCTAGCAAACACCACCTTGCCAATACTTATGGCGCGATAACACTTAAAGCTTAAAAACTAAACTTTACCCAAAAGCCGATATTTACGTTCAATATCGGCTTTTTATTAAAGCTCAATGTGATAAAACTAACCATTACAATAATAAAAGTTAATGGGTAGCAGCCTATGTATACGCTTTCACAGTGGCAATCAAACGGGCAGTTTATTGATATAAATGCCAAGCAAATTTTTACTCAAACAGCAGGGAGTGCTAATAACCCCGCGCTCCTTTTGATACACGGCTTTCCAAGTGCAAGCTGGGACTGGGAAGGTATGTGGGATGAGCTCAAAAAACACTACTTTTTAGTTACACTTGATATGCTGGGTTTTGGCCTATCGGATAAACCAATAAATGCGGCTTATAACATTACAGAGCAAGCTGATTTATACACGCAATTTTTAAAGCGTTTAAATATTACCAATGTACACCTATTAGCTCATGATTATGGCGATACCGTGGCTCAAGAGCTATTAGCAAGGCAAGTTGCTGCTCAAAGCGACATACGCATACACAGTGTATGCTTTTTAAATGGCGGGTTATTTCCACACATACATAAACCTTTATTTATACAAAAGCTGCTACTTTCAAAACTCGGTTGGCTAGTACCTAAGCTAATGAGCAAACAAAAGTTTGCTAAAAATTTAATCACTATTTTTGGCAAAAACACGCCACCAGCCCCTATGGTAATTGATACCCTTTGGGCGTTGTTAATTTATAACAAGGGTTTACGTGTAATGCCCAAGCTAATTAAATATATTACACAGCGAAAACAAAACGAGCTGCGCTGGGTTGGGGCAATGATTAATAGCGATATACCGGTTACGTTTATTGCAGGTGAGCAAGACCCAATATCGGGTAAACACATGCTTGAGCACTATAAAAAAACAATACCTAATGCGCGCGTACAAGGGTTTGTTGAACTTGGGCACTACCCACAAATAGAAGATGCTAAGGCTATAACCGAGGCTTATTTAAATTTTAGAAAGCAGATATAAAAAACGCGGCTATTTTAGGCCGCGTTTATAAACTAAATAACGTGATGCTGGCTGCTTAGTACTTTCTTTTTTTAGGAATTTTTAACTGGCTTTCAAATTCATCAGGAAAAAGCACCGTGCCGTCATCCTCTTCGGTAGGGAACACCGCAATAAGTAGGTCGTCTTCTTCAAGGCCGGGTGTCCAGCGGCTAAACCAATCTTTAGTCGGAATGGCTTTTGGGGTACAGCCTTCCCATTCGCCCGTGGCCCAAGCTTGTGCAAAATCGCGGGTTGGCCACACTGGTACACAGTCGTCATCTTCGTTGGCAAGCATTACGCAGCCATCATCGTCGTTTAAAATCCATACTTGTTTGTACTGTTGTACGGTTTCAAACATAAAAGCGAGTCGTTTTTTTGCCCCTAGCCCTAAAATTACGGTTTGTTCTTCAGTCGCATTTGCAGTTGTCATAATTGGCTCACTTTTTATTGCTTCAAATTTGAATTTTACTGCTACAAGTATATCGAGTTATGTGACAGTGTGTTGAAAAATTATTATTTAACCTGAACTCTGGGTAATAAATCTATCTCTAGCAGCTATTTTAAGCGCTAACTGCGTTGAATTTACTGAAAATCTCTGGCTAGAGACAAAATAAGCTTAACTATCATCATGATAAAATATGTTAGTAAATCTCTTAACCAGAGTTCAGTTTATTTAATTTTGTAATTCAGATCTGTTTTGGTACTCCCTAAGTATATTTTGAGCGAGCATTCAAAATTACCCTTGAATGTTGTTAAAAAGGCCGCATCTCATATGCATACTCTTAATGAAGGATTTAACAATGACCACAGATTTACTGGCCCCGTATACATTAAACGACTCACTTGAACTTAAAAATCGCGTTTTTATGGCGCCTTTAACCCGTTGTATGGCTGATGATAATTTAGTACCCACGCAAGATATGGTCGAATATTATGCACGCCGTGCCGATGCCGGTTTAATTATTAGCGAAGCCACTATTATTCGCCCAGATGCACAAGGCTACCCAAATACACCGGGGTTATTTACCAGCGAGCAAATTCAAGGTTGGAAAAAAGTAACCGATGCCGTACACGCAAACGGCGGTAAAATGTTTGCACAGCTGTGGCATGTTGGCCGTGTTGCTCACCCTCACTTTTTTGACGGCGAAGTATTAGCGCCATCGGCAATTGGTGTTGAAGGCTCTGTACCACGTATGCGTGAACTGACGTACATTACGCCAAAAGCGGCCACTAAAGAGGATATTAATTCACTGATAGCCGACTTTGCTAAAGCGGCCGAAAATGCCATTGAAGCTGGTTTTGATGGTGTAGAAATTCATGGCGCAAATGGTTATTTAATTGATCAGTTTTTACATTACGCTGCAAATGAGCGCACAGATGAATATGGCCAAACACCTGAAAATATGGCGCGTTTTGCAATAGAAGTGACCGATGCGGTTATTAATGCAGTAGGTAATGAGCGTACGGCAATTAGGTTATCTCCAGGTGCTTATTTTAATATGGAAGAAGATAAGCGTGATAAAGCGGTATTTGATTATTTATTAGCGCAGCTAGATGACAAAAAACTGGCTTACATTCATGGCGGTATTTTTGATGACAGCACTCAATTTGACTCTTTAGAAGGTAAAACAACCTCGCAGTATTTGCGTGCTAACACTAAAACCAGCCTTGTAGGGGTAGGTAGCTATAGTTTTGATGATGCAAAACAAGCAATAAACAATGACCAGTTTGATTTAATTGCGATTGGTCGTCCATTTATTGCTAATCCAGATTACATTAGTAAAGTGGCTAATAATGAAGAGCTTGTTGCTTATAGTGACGAGATGTTAGCTAAACTATTCTAATTAATTAGGGCGTGTTGACCTTTGGCGTTTGAATTTGCAGCAGTATGTTTGGTTTTTAGGCAAGGCAGAGCCTATGAAGTGTGGTTACTCCCCATTAATAGGCGATAACGCAGCATAAATGCCAAACATGCGCTGCCCTTCGGGTTCTGCCTAGGGGCGATAAACTCTTTGTTACTCGGTTTTTACTTAGCCCACTAGGTTACAAACCTCGTGCCGCGATTTAATCACCCCTAGATTGAACAAATTTCAATCCGCAAAGATCAACACGCCCTAGTATTTATATATAAATCAGCCTAGGTTTTTGTGCTTAGGCTGACTTACAAATGACATAACAAAGCCATAAAAACCTCACATTTTTTTAACGCCCCTGTAAATAAACTTCATTTTTGTTGTCATAATTCGAAATCATACTGTGCCCGCTTTCATAATTACTTTAGATAATTAAAACCAAACGGGATCACAATGTACGCTTTAACTAATAAATCGATTTTGAGCATGGCAATTGCTATGGCTGTATCAACGTCAGCATATGCAAATGACAACGAAATAGAAGAAATAACCGTTACTGCAAAACCAACCAGTTACGCAAATAATGTGATTGAGCCTGCAATGCTTGATCAACAAACAACGGTTTCGAGTGTGTTATCGGTTATCGATAACTTACCTGGCATTAGCATAAACGAAGGCGATGCATTTGGTGGCGATGACTGGTCTACCACAATTACTATGCGTGGTTTTAGTATTGACTCAAACCAACAGCAATTAGGGATGACCGTTGATGGTATTCCTAACGGTGGCTCAAACTATGGTGGGGGCGCTAAAGCAAACCGTTACCTAGACACTGAAAATTTAGCCACTGTAGAAGTAGGCCAAGGCACCTCAGATATTAAATCGGCATCGCTTGAGGCACTAGGCGGTACATTTAACTTTGTAAGTAAAGCGCCAAGTCTTGATAGCAGCACCACTTTTGCTTACACCTCGGGTAGTCACGATGCGACCCGCTTTTACGTTAAGCACGAAACGGGTACTTTATTTGATAATACACAAGCGTATGTAAGTTACTCGCAAACTGATACTAGCCGCTGGATTGGCTCGGGTAGCAACGGCGGAAAAGATAACCAACACGCAGAGCTTAAATTTGTAACAACGCTTGCTGATTTAACAATTACAGGGCGTTTATCTTACGATGATGTAAGCGAGACTAACTACAACAGTGTAAGTCTTGCGCAATTTGAACAAACGCCAGAGTGGGATCAGCTAACGTGGAACTGGACAGGCGTTCCACATTACGACCAAATGTTTGCTGAGGGCTGGGGTACACTGCGTGAAAATACGTTAGCGTATTTAAAGTTTGAGTATGCACTTTCGCCAACATCGCTTATTACAGTAAGCCCTTATTATCATAAAAACTCGGGCCGTGGCGATTGGATCCCACCGTATTTAACAACTCCAGTAGATGAAAACGGCAACCCAACTACAGAGGGCGGCACTAACGCAGGCTCTTACGGTTTTGTAGATAGCGCAGGTAACGCACTGGCACCAAACGAAGGGTGTACGGCAAGTTTAAGCTGGCCGTGGGAGTCGGGCCCTGGTTTAAATCCAGCATGTTACGATGATACGGCAATACCTGTAATGTCGTATCGTCATACGCATTACAAAAAAGACCGCTTAGGGGTTACTGCCCACTACCAAGCTACGTTTGGCATGCACGACATAGAAGCCGGTTTTTGGTATGAGCAAAGCGACCGTGACGAGTCTCGCGATTGGCACAAAGTAATTAATGCCAGCATTTACCACCACTTTGATAGCACGCCATACTGGACCCAGTATAAAAACACCTTTGAGACCGACACCCTTAAATGGTACGCGCAGGATTCAATGGCACTTGGCGATTTCACGCTTAACGTAGGTGTTAAAAAGTACCTTGTAGATATTGAAAAGTACGACCATTATCAAAATGCCACAACCGCTAAAGTTAATAGCGACTCTGATGTGTTATTTAGTGGTGGTATTTTGTATCAATTAAATAACTCAACCGAGCTATTTACCAGCTACAGCGAAAACTTTGCTGCTATTAAAGACGGGGTGCTTGAGCGCGACAGCTCTGATTTATCAGCCATTGAAGCTGAAACCGCTGAAAACATCGATTTAGGTGTACGTTATCAAAATAACGCGCTAAACCTGACCGCAACAGCGTATTCAATTGAATTTGATAACCGTATTACGTTCATTGCCCCAGGTAGTGACACTGGCGGTATTGATTACACCATAGGTACAAATGGCTCTTACTTAAACGTAGGGGGTATTGAATCGCAAGGTTTAGAGTTGTCGGCAAGTTACATGCTAAGCCCACAATGGAGTGTATATAGCTCGTACACGAATAATGACTCAGAGTACAAAGGCGATGCACCCGGGTTTGAAGCCGGTGAAAAAGTAATAGACTCAGTAGATGACTTATTTGTGCTGTCGACCGATTACTTTAGCGGTGATTTCCGCTTTGGTTTATCGGCTAAATACACCGGTGAGCGTGGCGAAGTTGATGGCTATACCGTGGTTGATTTAAACGCAGGTTACGCAACCGATATAAACGCAGGACCATTTAAAGCTATCGATGTTGCCTTTGTTGTTTATAACGTTACCGATAAAAGCTATTTAGCGGGTGGTACGGGTAATGGCAGCACTTACTTTATTGGTGCACCACGTACAGCAGCACTGACGTTATCGGCTACGTTTTAATAGCCATAATGTACAGTAAATAATTAAAAGCCCATCTTTGATGGGCTTTTTGTTAAATGTACACAGTAATTAGGTACACAGTAATTATGAACTCAATTATAAAAGCCACGGTATTTAGCATCATTGTATTAATCAGCAATACCGCAAGCGCAGCGCAAAATGTAGTGCTAGTGACCATTGATGGTGTGCGCTGGCAAGAGGTGTTTAGCGGCGCAGATAAAAACCTCATTAATAATGCCGATTTTGTTAAAAACCCAACGCAATTAAATAAGCAATTTTGGGCGCCTACCGCCAATAAGCGCCAGCAATTACTCATGCCATTTTTAACTCAGCATATGGCTAAAAAGGGCGTAATTGTAGGTGATAGAGCAAAAGGCTCTAATATGTCGGTGAGCAACCCTTGGTATTTTTCATACCCTGGGTATAACGAAATTCTCACCGGCGAAGTAGACGAAAAAATTAATAGCAACAATAAAGTATTAAACGCCAATAAAACCATTTTAGAGCGCCTAGATGAGCGTGCAGACTTTAAAGGTAAAACCGCTTTGTTTGGGAGTTGGGATGTATTTCCTTACATTGTGAATACACAGCGTAGTAACGTGTATGTGAATGCGGGTTTTATGCCCATAGAAAACGATTTATTTGCTGATGCTAAGCTTTTAAACGCATTGCAAAATGAAATTCCAAGCCCATGGGAAAACGTACGCTTAGACAGTTTTACTTACCGATTTGCCAAAGCGTATATGCAGGCAAAAACGCCGCGCTTGTTAGTTATTAGCTTAGGTGAAACCGATGACTTTGCTCACGATGGCCATTACGACCAGTATTTAAAATCTGCAAGGCAAAGCGATGCGTTTATAAAAGACTTATGGAGCACAATTCAAACTACACCGGGCTATAAAAACAATACAACGCTTATTGTTACCACCGACCACGGCCGCGGAAGCAGTGCAAGTGACTGGCAACACCATAGCTCTAAACGTGCGTTGGCTGAGCTGCATTTAGCGGGTAATAAATTTCCTGAGGGCATTGTCGGCTCAGAGCATATTTGGCTTGCTGCCATTGGCCCTGCAATAAAAGGGCACGGTTTAATTACAACACAAAATGAGCTTAAACAGGCGCAGGTTGCAGCCACTGTTTTAAGCGCATTGGGTATAAACCCAAAACACCTGAATTCAAACATGGCACCGCCAATAAGTCAGATTTTAAAATGAAGCAGTTAGTAAAACCTATTACACACGCCGTATTAGCATTAGGGTTAGCGTTTAGTGCAAACGCTATGGCAGCAGCCCCTTCAAAAATTTTATTTGGCTCGTGTGGGCATCAAGATAAAGACATCCCAATATTTGACACCATTAATAAAGAGCAGGGCGATTTATTTATATTTTTAGGTGACAATATTTACGGCGACACCAACGATATGACGGTACTTGCCAATAAATACCAAAAATTAGGTGCAAAACCAGGCTTTAAAACGCTAAAAGCGAATACGCCAATCATTGCGATGTGGGACGATCACGACTTTGGTCAAAACGATATTGGTAAAGACTACCCACATAAAGAGCAGTCTCGCCAAATTATGCTCGATTTTTGGGGTGAGCCTAAAAGCTCACCCAGACGCACCCGCACGGACGGCATTTACACGTCGTATATGTATGGTGAGGATGAGCAAGCTGTACACGTAATAATGCCCGATTTACGCTGGAACCGTGATGCACTTAACCACGTAAGCGAGCTTGAATATTACACTAAGCGTAAGCTTAATAACCAAGGCCCGTATAGCCCAACAGAAGTGAAAGGCGCCTCTATGCTAGGAGAGGCGCAGTGGCAATGGCTTGAGCAAGAGCTTAAAAAGCCTGCGGCTATAAAGCTAATTGCCTCAAGCTTGCAGTTATTACCCGATTTTACAGGGTGGGAGTCGTGGGCTAATTTCCCAGAGGATCGTAACCGTTTATTTGCGTTAATTAAAAAACATCAAGTGAATGGGGTTATTATCATCAGTGGCGATACGCACTGGGGCGAAATATCAAAGTATCAACAAAACCTTGATTACCCTTTAATAGAAATGACCAGCTCAGGCCTCACTGAAAAATGGAAAGACGTAAGCCCAAATAAGCACCGTGTAGGTGATTACACCCACAATGTGAATTACGGCGATTTAAGCATAGATTGGCAACAAGCAGATCCGGCCATCTCACTTAAGCTTAAAGGGATAGATGGTAAAGTGATTATGCAAAGCGCATTTACCTTATCAAGCATTAGCCCTTATAAATAAAATGGCCTGAGCAATAAAACGCACAGTGATTAAAATTAACGCTGTGCGTTTAAACTCCCTGCTAACTCGCTGATTTATTAGTGCCAATTTGCTGATTGCGCTACCCCTATAAATGAAAATATCTTAAACTGGTTTTACTTCAAGTAAGGACTCCAGTTGTATGCTCAATATTATTCAATCAAACCGTATGGAAGCGCTGCAGGCTCAGTTTAATCAGCTATTAAAAGTAAACCCGTTGCAAAGCCCATTCGATAAAGAAGTGGTATTAGTGCAGTCGCCGGGTATGTCGCAGTGGCTTAAAATTGGTTTAAGCGAAAACCTAGGGTTAGCCGCGCAGGTTGATTTTCCGCTGCCATCGAGCTTTATATGGCAGTTATATCAGCAGTTACTGCCCAATGTACCTAAAGAGTCGGCATTTAATAAGCCTAACCTTGCTTGGAAATTATTTGCAATACTGCCCAGCTGTATTGATGAACCGCTTTATTTGCCCTTAAAAACCTATTTAGAGGGCGACCTAGACGGGCAAAAAACCTTTGCCCTGTGTGAAAAAATTGCCGATGTGTACGACCAATATTTAATGTACCGCCCGCATTGGATTGCCACTTGGGATAGCGGCAAAGACGAACTTGACGATGTTGATGTAAGCATTGCCCCGTGGCAAAGTGATTTATGGCGAAAGCTGGTGGCGCACAGTAAAGCACTTGGACAAAGCCAATTTCATCGTGCCAATATGCAAGGGCAGCTACTCGCTGCCCTTGAGAATATGGATAATAGCTTACTACCTAAGCGCATTAGTTTATTTGGTATATCGGCGATTGCGAGCTCGCAGCTTGAGGTGTTTGAAGCCTTGAGCAAAAAAACAGAGGTGTTTTTATTCTTTTTTAATCCTAGCGAGCATTATTGGGGCGATGTGGTTGATGAAAAAACAGCAGCCAAAATAAATGCCAAATACGCCAAAATGCCGCTTTTAGAAGCGCAGCAAAAAAAACAAACTAACCCTGATGAAGAGTACTACTTTATAGGTAACCCGCTTTTATCGTCATGGGGAAAACTAGGGCGCGACTACTTTGAGCAACTCGTACAACTTGATGCGCGTTGGATTGATGGCTTTATAGATGCGTTTGACGATAGCCTACTGGGTCAAATTCAAAGCGAGATTTACCAACTGGCATTTAAAGGTGAGTCGCTTACCGATAATAAGCAATGGTTTATAAATGATGAGGGCAAACTGCCCATTAGCGACACCGACACCAGCATTACCCTAAGCGAATGCCATACACCGCTTAGAGAAGTTGAGCGCTTGCACGATTACTTACTTACTTTGTTTAATCAAAACCCGTCGCTCACTCCTAAAGACATTATTGTAATGATGCCTGATGTAGGTACGTACAGCCCGTATATTGAAGCGGTATTTGGCGGCGCGCAAAACACCAGTCGCTTTATTCCTTATGCATTGGCCGATTTAGCCATAGAGCAAGAAAAACCGGTGCTTAGCTCGTTTGCCAGCTTAGCCAATTTGCCGTTTTCGCGTTTTGGTGTCTCGGATATTCTTGATTTACTGCAAGTAACACAAATTGCCGAAAAATTTGCGCTAGAGGCGCACGAGTACGAACAAATTCAATATTGGCTTGAGCGTGTAGGGGTTAAATGGGGTATAAATGCTGAACACAAAAGTAGCTTTGATTTACCCGCAATAGATTTAAATACCTGGCAGCATGGTTTAAACCGTTTGCTGCTAGGCATAGCCCAGCGCGATGAGCAATGCCCATTTAACGGCATTTATAGTGCCGATGAAGTAGAGGGCATGGCGCTTGATACCCTTAATAAACTGGTGCATTTTATTGATGTACTGCAGCGCTTTAAAGATGAGCTAACCCCTGATGATACCCTTAGCAATAAAGCGGATATTTTATCTGAGCTAATAAATGCTATTTATTACAATGAGGGCGAAGACAGCTGGGATTTACTGGTACTGCAAAATGTTTTAGAGGAGCTTAAAAAGCACCACGATAATGGCGATTACGATAAACATGTATCGCAACGAATTGTAAGCTACCTGATAAAACAAGGCATTCAAGAAAAAGGCGTAGGGCAGCGCTTTTTAGTGGGGCAAGTTAACTTTTGTACACTAATGCCTATGCGCGCTGTGCCGTTTAAAGTGGTGTGTATGCTTGGTTTAAACGATGCCGATTACCCACGTACGGTGCAGCCAATAGGGTTTGACTTAGTGCCGTATTCTAAAAAACAAAAAGGTGACCGTTCACGTAAATTAGATGACCGCTACTTATTTTTAGAAGCCCTCCTGAGTGCCCGCGAAAATTTATACATAAGTTACATTGGCCGCTCGTGTTTTGACAATCAACCACGTATGCCCTCGACCTTAGTAAGCGAGCTTTTAGAGTACATAGGCCGCAGCTTTACGTTAGCAAATGACAGCGAAAAAACGCTGCCTGAGTGTTTAATTAATCAGCAGCACTTACAGCCTTTTAATCGTGCGTATTACACAGCAGACAGTGAAGCTGAGGCTAAGCTGAGTAATCACAGTTTTAATCCTATTTGGCTGCCAAGCGAGCGTATAGACGCGCAGCCGCTAACAGCCATTGATGTAACAGCGCCCGCGCAATTAGAGCTTGATGTATTTATTCGCAGTGTGTGTAACGCACAAGAGAGCTTTTACCAGCAAACATTAGGTTTACGCCTACCTGAATTTAACGAAGTAGCAAAAGATGAAGAGCCTTTTAGCCTAGATGCGCTACGCCGCTACTTTTATTTAGACGAAATACTGCAAGCCAACATTAATGAGCAACCTTTAAGTACAGAGCAAATATTGCAACGGGGAGAGCTGCCACAAGCCAATGTGGGCAATTTAGTGTATGAGAGCATGGCGCACCGAGTAGATGCACTAGCCGGGCAAGTAAAAGAGCATATTAAAAGCGGCAAAACCGACCCGCTTGAGGTGTCTTTGCGAATAGAAAACACCACTATTGAGGGCTGGCTTAATCATATTTACCTTCAAAAACAAGTGTTTTACCGAAGTGCCAGTATAAAGGCCAAAGATTTAATTAAAGGCTTTATATATCATCTTGTTGCACAAAGTATGGAGCAAAATGTTGAAACCCTTTTACTGGGGCTTGATAAGCAAATTAGCTTTGCACCACTGAGTAAAAATGAGGCCGATGCCTTACTCAGTGATTGGTTTTCGTTATACCAAGCCTTGCGCAAAGAGCCTGTGGCATTTTATCCGGTAAGTGGCTATGAATACGTTAAAAGTGGTGGCGATATTGGTAAAGCCATTAGCAAGTTTAACCCACAATACATAGGGCGCGGCGAGGGCGAAAACCCGTATATTCGTTTAACGGTGCAATCGCTCAATGACTGCCAAGAAGAGTTTATTAAATGGAGCGAAAAATTACTCTCCCCATTACATGCACATGCAAAGGAGAGTGACCATGCAAGCGCTTAATCCGCTAACAATGCCGTTAAAAGGGCAAAGTTTAATAGAAGCCAGTGCGGGTACAGGTAAAACCTACACCATTACCGGGCTTTATTTACGTTATTTATTAGGCTTGCAAATACCAGGGGAGATAAACACCCCGTTAAGCGTTGAGCAAATATTGGTGGTGACATTTACCGATGCTGCAACGCAAGAAATTAAAGACCGCGTACGCAGCCGTATTATTGCTGCGCGCGATGCATTACTTGGCCAAAACCCAAATGATGAATTAATAGAAGGCGTAATAGCCGCTGTAGATGATAAACACCGCGCCTTTGATTTACTCGATGCCGCCGCTAAATCTATGGACGAAGCCGCTATATTTACCATTCATGGTTTTTGCCAACGCATGTTAAAGCAGCATGCGTTTGAATCGGGCGTTGCTTTTAACCTTGAATTTATATTAGATGAGCGCGACATACTGCTCGACACAATTAAGGATTTTTGGCGCGCCTTTGTATATCCACTTAATAAAGAACGCACTGATGCTATTTTAGAGGTGTTTGCAGCCCCTGAATCGCTATTTAGCCAAGTCAGTAGTGTGCTAAATAAAGCCAATGCGAACATAGTGCCGCAAATAAACTTAGATGACGTATTTAAAGCTCGCGATGAGTATATTGCTAAAGTACCCGCTTTAAAAAAAGCAGTGCTGGAGCAAGAGTTTATAGCTGCAATAAAGGGCTCGGGTTTAAGTGGCTCTAAAACACCAGGGCGAAAAGGCAGCTTAACGGCCCTTGAAGGATTTTGTTTAGGTGATGAGTTATTTTTTGAATTTGGCACCAATAAATACTCGTTTGAGGTGTGGAGCAGCGAAAACTTAAGTGATGCCAGTAATTATAAAAAAAATCAGCCATTATTTAGCCACCCTCTGCTTAGCTTGTTTGATGAGCTTAGCGCACTTAATACTAAAATTAATCAGGGCCTTAAAATTGCCGTTGTACAAACCGCAGCTCGGTGGGTTAAACAGGCAATTGTAAAACGCAAGCAAGAGCAAAGTGTGATCACCCCAGATGATTTACTGACTAATTTACACAGTGCTTTAAATGCCGAGCAGGGCGAGGCTTTATCGCAAAAAATAGCGCAGCTATTTCCTGTTGCCATGATTGATGAGTTCCAAGATACCGATCCGATTCAGTACGGAATTTTTAGCAAAATATATGGCCAAGAAAAAACGACGCTTGCCATGATAGGCGACCCAAAACAGGCTATTTATGGCTTTAGGGGCGCTGATATTTTTACCTATATTGGCGCAAAAGAGTCGGTAGAGCCTGAGCAGCAATTTACTTTAGGTACCAATTTTCGCTCAAGCACCGATATAGTAAGCAGTGTAAACAGCTTGTTTTCTAAACATGCCAATAGCTTTATTTATAACGATGCCATACCGTTTAACGCAGTAGCAGCAAAAGGCAAAAAAGCCGATGAAACATTTACAATAGATGGCACACCTGCCACCGCGTTTGAATTTAATGTATTTGTAGATGAAGCTGCAGATGAAAAAAACAAACCCACCAGCAAAGGCGTTGGGCAAGGGCATTTGGCCAGCTATTTTGCTAATAAAATAGTGACATTACTTGAGCAAGCCAAGCAAGGGCGAGCGTGCATTGGTAAGCATAAGGTGACCGCTGCCGATATTTGTATATTAGTGCGCGACCGTGTAGAAGCGCAAATAATGAAAAAAGCACTGAGCAATGCCAATATTGCTAGCGTGTATTTATCGCGCGACAGTGTTTTTAGCCAAGAGCTTAGCCACCATTTACTTAACTTTTTAACTGCATTGCATGGGCAATATAACGAGTCATTACTGCGCGGCGTATTAGCTGGGCCGTTATTTTGTTTAAGCTACAACGAAATTTACGCCCTTGCTGATGATGAAAATAAATGGCAAGAGCACTTAAACTTTTTTGCTCAACTTAGCCATATTTGGAACAAGCAAGGCGCAATGGCGATGCTTGAACGTTTGTTAAGTCATAATCAGCTGAGCGCTAAGTGGCAAGGCCTTGGCTATAACGTTGAGCGCTGGTTAACCGACTTTAGACACTTAGGTGAAATACTGCAGCAAAAGCAAATAGAGTTAGAAGGCACTTTGCGCTTGCTACGTTGGTTTGCACAAAAAGTAAGCCAGCAAGATGGCGAAACCGTGCAAGTACGCCTAGAGAGTGACGCAAACTTAGTTAAAATTGTGACTATGCATGCCTCAAAAGGGCTCGAGTATCCGCTGGTATTTATGCCTTTTGCCAGTGGCTATCGCGAAACTAAAGAAGCGCTGTATCATCAAAACGGCCAGCTAGTTTACGATTTAAGTAAAAACGAAGACGCCTTAGCACAAGCTGAGCAAGAACGCCTAGCTGAAGACTTACGCTTACTTTATGTTGCCCTTACCCGTGCGGTACATTTTTGTGCACTTGGGGTGTATAACATAGGGCAAGGGCAAAGTAGCCGTTTGGCTATACAAAGTAGTGCATTAGGGCATGTGTTATTTGCTGGGCTTGAGCTTACAAGTAGCCAAACGTGGCGTACCCACTTAAGTGAATTTTGCGACGATCACACCGAAATGCACTATCAGCAATTTACGGCTGAGCAATTGGCCGAACAAGGCCAATTAACACTTAATAGCGCAGTGCAGCAAAGCCAAGCGTTAAGAGTTAATACGGTTACAGCCAACATAGAGCGAGATTGGCGAGCAACCAGCTTTAGCGCGCTGAGCTTTAAAAAGCACACCGATCATATTGAGCCTGGGCGCAGTGATGAAGATCATGAAAAAGATGAATTTGCTAACAGCCAAGATGAAATACCATCGCCTTACAGTTTCCCAAAGGGGGCAAAGCCCGGAAGCTGTTTGCATGAAATATTTGAACAAATAGACTTTACCAGTGCGCAAGTACACCCTACAAATCCAGAGCAAAATTTAGCAGAGGTAGTTAAACATGCGCTGGATAAATACCATATTAGCGAAAGCTGGCAACACGTGACCGAGCAGTGGGTGCTTGATTCGTTAACCTGCCCTTTAAACAATGAGGGATTAAGCTTAAGCCAATTAGCCCCGACAGATTGCTTAGTCGAAATGGAATTTAATTTACCTTTAGATAGTTTAAGCGCGCCTAAATTAAACGAAATACTGGTTAAGCATTTTGGTTTTACCCAAAGTAAACTCGAGTTTTCTCATGTAAAAGGTCTGTTAAAGGGATTTATAGATTTAATTTTTTGCTATCAAGGGAAGTATTATATTTTAGATTATAAGTCTAATTACTTAGGTAATACGCCCGCTGACTATGAAAGTGACCTGCTAGAGCAAGCCATGAATAGCCATCAGTATCATTTACAGTATTTAATTTATAGTGTTGCGCTGCACCGATTACTCAAACAACGCATCAGTGATTATGCAATAGAAACCCATTTAGGCGGGGTTTATTATACGTTTTTACGCGCCATGCCGGCGGGCAAAGGGGTGTATTTTAATAAGCTTAGCGCAGAGCAAATCACATTATTAGATGGCTTATTTAGCCAAGGAGCCATGTTATGAGTGACTACCCTATGCAGCAAAGCCTGTTTGATGAGCCGCCAGCACCTGCCCAACCGTTAAATACGGTGGAGCTGCTTGACTACTTATTAGATGAAAAACGCATAAGAATGGTAGATGTAAAGCTTGCCTTAATGCTGTGCGATAACCAGCAAAACGACGTGTTTTATATAGTGTTATTGCTGTGTTTAGCACAGCAAAGCCAGCATAGCTGTTTAACATTAAAAGAAGTCGACTGGCAAAACCCGTTTAATTTACGCCAAAGCGACTTTACTAAAACCGAGGGCAATGTACCAAATATTACATCGCCTTTTAACGAAGCCTTTAACTACCTCGATGCGCTTAGCTGTTTAAGTGCCCATAACAGTGTGGGCGAGGCCAAACCCTTACAGTTATTTAACGAACGGCTTTATTTTGCGCGCCTAGCTGATTATGAGCACACCTTAGCTACGCGTTTGCTTGCGATGAGTGAGCGCCATTTAAATATAAATACACAGTTACTCAGCCAGTTGTTAAATGACTACTTTGTTGATAATTCAGCGCTTGCGATTGATTGGCAAAAAGTAGCCTGCGCTATTGCCGCAACAAAAGGCTTTAGCGTTATTACGGGCGGGCCAGGGACAGGTAAAACCACCACCGTGACTAAGCTATTAGCTATTTTACAGTCGCTTTATAAAAGCGCACCTTTAAGCATTAAACTGGTGGCGCCTACAGGTAAAGCGGCAGCCCGTTTAAGTGAATCAATTTTAGGTGCAAAAGAGCAACTTAAAAATATTCCTGAGGATATAAAGGCCTTAATTCCCGATAGCGCGCAGACTATTCACCGGCTTTTAGGGGTTAAACCCTTTACCAATAAATTTAAGCATAACAGCACCAACCCGCTGCATTTAGATGTACTTATTATTGATGAAGCCAGCATGGTTGATTTATCACTCATGGCTAAATTAATAGAAGCACTGCCTGCGCATGCGCGTTTAATATTACTTGGCGATAAAGACCAACTTGCCTCGGTAGATACCGGCAGTGTAATGAGTGACTTATGCCAAGGGTTAGCATTGGGTGAAACGCCTAATTACTCGCAAGCACGATGTGATGAGCTCAATGCTTTATGTTTTAAAGGAGAGGCTAAATTAGCGGCGCCTGGACATAGCGATTTTAAACTAGCCGATTGCATTGCGTTTTTACAACACAGCTACCGGTTTGATGCACAAAGTGGCATTGGCCAGCTTGCGCTGGCGGTTAATACTAACCATAACGGTATTTTAAAATACGTAGAGCAACAAAGCACACAAGGGCAGTTTAACGATGTTATTTTAGATTATGACTTTGTTGCAAAACCCATAGAAAAATTAATAAACAGTGCTGCTAAGCATTACGCTCATTATTTAAATTTAATTGCACAAGGGGCTAGTGTTGCAGATGTTCACGCGGCGTTTTCTCAATATCAACTATTAGCGGCCGTGCGTGAGGGTGATTACGGCGTAAATAGCTTAAACAGCCGCATTGAGCGCGCACTTGTGCAACAAGGGTTAATATCGGTAAGCCCAAACCAGCGCCATTACAGTGGTATGCCTATTATGGTGAGCCAAAACGATTATCAACTTAAGTTGTTTAATGGTGATATTGGTATTTTAATGCCCGATGAAAGCGGGCAGTTAAAAGCGTTATTTATTGATGAGCAAAACACGGTTCGGGCGTTTTCACCTGCGCGCCTGCCTGCTCACGATAAAGTGTATGTAATGACCATACATAAATCGCAGGGCTCGGAGTTTAGTTATACAGCTATGGTTTTACCGCCGCTTAAACACGCCAGTATGGGCGTAAATAGGCAGCTGGTGTACACAGGAATAACACGTGCTAAAAACACCTTTGAGCTGGTGGCCGATAAAAAAGTACTGCAATTGGCCATGAGCAAAAGCGTATCAAGAGCCTCAGGATTGTATGAGCGTTTAAAATACTAATACCTGTTTATATTTAAAGGTTGGACTAATTACTAAAAACCTAACGTATTTTTATGCGTTAGGTTTTTTTTGCTTTAGTACTGCCGACTACTATGTATGTATAAATAGTACTAAATATTGCAATTATTTGAATTTAAGCCACTGAATATACAGTCAATATAGATTTAACAGAATTTAAATGATAATAAATTGTTGCATTTTTGAGCGTTGTTCCTAATACTGGTCAATGCATGTGCGCCTGCACATGTGTAAATGAATACCTTAAGTACATAGGCATAAAAATAAAACACTGAACACATTAAGGATTTATATGAACAACTCTAAACGAACACACACACTTAAATATCTACTTTTTGCCAGCGCTGCGTTTTTAATGAGCTTTTCTGCACTGAGTAAAGATCACAAAATTATACTGATCCACGGCTTGCAGGTATCGCAAATAACCAATAAGTCGGGCAGCGATGTAATACACGACGGTGAAACCTATTGGCAAACCTATTGGAATAACCGTGCTGATGAACGTATTGATTGGCCTGCCTATGAGCGCATTGAAGGTAAAATTGCGACCGATTGGGTATGGCCTAAATTAAAGCAAATATCGCGTTCTAACTTATGTGCTGATGGCTGTGTGCTAGTAACGCATTCAACAGGCGATTTAGTTGCTCGCCATATTATTGATAACCAAGCTAATTGGCTTGAAAATGCAGGGCTTACGCCACTTAATATTGTAGCGACCTTTGATTTAGCGGGAGCAGGGGGCGGCAGCGAGCTTGCCGATATTGCCGTAAGTGCTTTAACTGGCGCAGCATGGAACTTTGCAGTGGATGCTGCACTCAAATGGTGGTTAGGCAGCGATGTAACAGAAGCGGTGGGCGTATTACACGATTTAAAAGTAAATAACGCACGCAAAATTTCGCCGTTTCCAGATGCGCGTACGCCGCGTTTACGTTTTGTAGCCGATGGTAATGAGTACCTAGGTTTAACGGGCGGGTTTTTAAAAGGGAATGATGATTCGGTGGTGGCATCGCATTCATCGTGTGGAGCAAGCGCAGCTAAATCATTTGGTAGTTGTAGTAGCAGTATTGATACTAATGGCCAGTTAAAATCACAAGGCGATGCCGTTAATAGCTTTATGCCGCACCATTATCCAATGATGATGAGCGACAGTTACAGCCACAACGAGATCCATAATGCGCAGCGCAAAGGGAATGTCACAATTGCCATGAACAATATAAATGTAGATGGTCAAAATGTTGGCTTTAACACATTTGATAAAACAACGGGTACTTGGTTTTGGAAAAAACACTACCGCTATATTAAGGATTCAAACACGCAAAGCGCCTCGGCACTTATTTATAACGTGATCCCTTAATAAGTACCTAAATTTTATAAATGCGTTAGGTATTAAACGCTAGAGCGTGTAGTTATTTGCTGCACGCTTTTAAAGGATTGATGCAACATGAAAAAGTTTTACATTGGTGCCGCTGTAGTCAGTATTGCGATGTTTTTACTGTGGTTTACAAATAAAAATGAAGTTAAAACGCTTGAGCCTCCCGCTGCGCTGGCAATAAAAAACAAGACAGATCCAGCAAGCCCAGATAAAAACACCGTAATAACCATTGATGTGCCAAAACAAAAACAGGCAAAAAGCCCTCCCAAAATACATTATGATCAGCACTTGGCCAGTGCCGCTGAGCATGTGGCAATGCAATACCAAAGCGCACTAAAATACCCGCCTTATTCGCAGCCTTTAAGCGCACTTGATGAAGACCGTTTAAAGCCCAATCAGTTTTACCCAGTTACAAGCCCCATTGACGATGCGGGTAATGCCCTCGTTGTTAGTTTAGATAAATATCGGTTTGTATATCCGCAAGAAATAACCATTAATATTGCTGCGCAAAACCTAGCAGAGGTAAATGTAGCGCTAAGCAATACCGATACTAAAGCGTCAATCAGTTCAAAAACCACCACAGCTCAGCAGGGTGAAGCTACGGTGCGCTTTAAAGCCAGTGAAGACTACCCGCGAAATTTACAGCTATTTGTAGAGGCAAATGTTGCAGGTAAAAAGGTACCTGCAGTTGCGCAAATACAGTATATGCCACCCAGTGCGACGCTTATTGATTTTGATAATGCCTATGCACAAAACGAAAACATGATAGCCACAGCACATTTAAAGGTGCTTAAAAACGGCTTATATAGAATTAGAGCTAATTTATACAGTGATACGACCCCACTTGCACATTTGGTGACTAAAAAGAAACTTTCACAAGGCAGTCAAACGGTGGATTTAAAGGCGCATTGGTCGGTATTACCACAAGGGGTGGTTAACATGCGTTTAAGTGACTTTGTGATAGAGCGCATGTCGCCAAGCCCAGGTGAGCGTAATAGTTTTGGTAGCAGTGAGATTACTGAGTTTGAAATTACAGATTTTGTCTACGATAGTTTGCAACAGTTGCCTTATCAAGCAAACGAGCAAGAACGAATGAGCTTAGAGTTTTTAAAAGGGTTAGCTGATAAAGGTGCTTAGCAGGATTAATGAGTATAAAAACAGGGGCGAGTAGCCCCCTTAACTGTATTTTTAAAACCGTTAGCTTAGGTTAATAGTAACCACATCAGCTTGCTGCTGTTGGTTTTCATCTTCATCGTTTACAGGCGCGTTAGGTATATCTGGTTTATCGAGTGCTATATCGCCGCCATCAATAACGTCGCCGGTTTTTAGGTTTTCAAAGTCAAATAGTTCTGTATCGGCTAAATGCGAAGGCACCACATTTTGCATTGCAGTAAAAATACTCTCAATACGCCCAGGGTGGTCTTTATTCCACTGCGCTAGCATGCTTTTAGTGTGTTTACGTTGCAGGTTTTCTTGTGAGCCACATAAGTTACACGGAATAATAGGGTAGCCTTGGCTAAATGCGTATTTACTTATATCGGCTTCTTTACAATAAGCGAGCGGACGGATAACCATATGCTCGCCGTTATCGCTCATTAATTTAGCCGGCATGCTTTTAAGTTTACCGCCGTAAAACATGTTTAAAAAGAGTGTTTCGATCATGTCATCGCGGTGATGGCCAAGGGCAATTTTAGTTGCGCCCATTTCTTTGGCTGTACGGTACAAAATACCACGACGTAGGCGTGAGCAAAGCGAACACGTGGTTTTACCCTCAGGGATGATATCGGTAACAATGCTGTAGGTGTCTTCTTCTACAATTTTGTATTCAATATCTTGTTTATCAAGGTACTCAGGTAAAACGTGTTCAGGAAAGCCTGGTTGTTTTTGATCGAGATTAACAACAAATAAATCAAATTTAATAGGCGCCACACGCTTTAAATGTTTAAGCATATCAAGCATGGTGTAACTGTCTTTACCACCCGATAGGCATACCATTATACGGTCGCCTTCTTCTATCATGTTAAAGTCCATGACAGCTTGGCCAGTAAGACGGCGTAAACGCTTTTGTAGCTTATTTAAGTTGTATTGAGCTTTGGCTTGAGCTGAGTGAGACACTACGCCCCCTTATAAAACAATGCGGCAAATTATTTGCTGAAAATAAAGGGGCGTATTATATACCCAAGTACTATGGGTATTAAAGCGCTAGTTAAGGCTTTGTTTAACTTTTGGCAAGCGGGCTTACGTAGCCATCAGGTTTTAATGCCAAGACATCGCAATCTAGGCTATCAATTACGTGCTCGGCAGTGTTGCCAACCAATGCGGCACTTAGCCCCGTACGCCCTACGGTGCCAATCACCACCAGTTCGCTATTTAAGCGATTTGCTACATCGGGGATCACATCCTCCGGTAGGCCTTCTTCTATAAAGCATTGCTCATTAGTTAAACTAAAAGTTTTAGCAAGCTCGTTGGTGGATTCTATGTGGTGTTTTTTTACAGATTCGTTATAAAGGCCTGGGTTAAATTCTGGTATCTCTATGGCAATATTAATGGGTGTAGCAGGGTAGGCATTAACTAAGTTAAGTTTAGCGTTGGCAAGTTCACATAAAAATTGTGCATCTTTAATAATGCGTTTATTAAGGGCTACATGCTCATCGTTTTCACTAACCGCATTGACCGCGGCTAAAATATTACCTTGCTCAGGCCAAGCCATTTCTTTTACAAATAACACAGGTGTGGGGCATTTACGTACTAAGTGCCAGTCGGTAGGGGTAAAAATAACCGATTTTAGCGCACCATGCTGATGGGTACTTTTAACAACTAAATCGTATTCTTGTTCAATAACGGTATTAATAATGGCTTCAAAAGGGCGGTTATGCCAGACCACCTGGGTGGTGATATTTACATCTGGGTAGGTAGAAATTATATCCTTAAGCCATAATTCTCTATCGTTTATAACGGCTTTTCGCATTGCTTCGCGCTCTTCAAACGACAACATGGTGGTCATTTCGTAAGAAAAGTCGTAAACAGTCATAAAGGCGGTAATACTGGCGCCTGACTTTTTGGCTAAATCAATCGAGCGAGCTAAACCGTGATGGTCATCCTTAGTGGGATCAATAACGGCTAAAATACGTTTAATAGTGTTCATATGCTACTCCCTTTTTAACTTACTTTCAGTGTAACGTAAATACACAGCAGTTAAAGGGGTAGCACACAAATTGTTGTTCTAAATCAAAGTTACAACACCTATTTGCTTAGCAAGGCTTAATTATTGCTGCCGTTTTGGCAAGTGCGTCACTGTCTAAAATAGTAATAAATTTACCTTCTACCTTTACTAAGTCCGCTTTTTGAAAACGGCTTAATAAGCGGCTGATGGTCTCAACGGTTAGGCCTAAGTAGTTACCTATTTCACCACGAGTCATGGTAAATCTAAACTCTTTACGCGAGAATCCGCGCTCGCCAAAGCGCTCCGAAAGGTTATAAATAAAGCTCGCTAGGCGTTCTTCTGCCGATTTTTTATTAAGAAGTAGCAGCATTTCTTGATCGTAGGTAATTTCGCTACTCATTAAACGCATAATTTGTTGGCGAAGTTTGGGTAATTTACCTGCTAACTCATCGAGTGTATCAAACGGGATTTCGCATACCATTGATGTTTCTAGTGCTTGCGAAAAGCTCTGATGAGCCATTTTGCTAATGGCATCAAAGCCGACTAAATCGCCGGCTAAATGAAAACCGGTAATTTGCTCATCACCTTGCTCAGACAAGGTGTACGATTTAAATGAGCCTGAGCGTACTGCATAAATTGCATTAAGCGCAGCACCGGATTCAAACAAGTAGTCGCCTTTGTGCAGAGGCTTTTTGCGTTCAATGATTTCGTCAAGTTTATCCATTTCTTGGCCATTTAACGAAAACGGCAAACACAATTGGCTGATGCTGCAGTTGTTACAGCTAATTGCACAATTACTTTTAGCGCGACTTTGAGAGAAATCCATAATTTAATCCGTTTTAATTTTTATACACAGCAATGAAAATAAGCCGAGTGGCTTAATACAGCTGACGATTAATGTACTAGTTTGTCGATGGCAATGATCAACAAGTACATACCATACCAAATTATAATACTGCCTAACACAATTCGCGTCCATGGGTGGTTAATAACACTATTAAGTTTTTGGGCGGCCAGGCCTAAGGTGATCATGGCCGGAAAGGTGCCAAGCGCAAAGCAAAGCATCACTAGGGCACCATCAAATGCACTAGGGCTGGTCATTGCCCATGTGAGCGCTGAATAAACCAAACCACAGGGTAGCCACCCCCACAAAGCGCCGTAACCCAATGCTTTAGCCGTTGAATCTACTGGCATTAAATGTTTATTAAGCTTAACAATATGCTGCCAAATAAGTGTTTTGCCTATTTTTTCAAGCCATTGCAGAGTGGGGCCTAAGCGCATTATATACACGCCTACCAGCAGCATAAAAATAGCCGCAATGAATGAAAGGGTTACAGAAAAAAACGTATTTTGTTTTGCAAATTGGCTACTTATACCCGCAACGAGTGCGCCAGCCAGCATGTAACTACACGCTCGGCCAATGTTATAAGCAAATGAATAAATAACAGATTGGCGCTTGTTACTGGCCAATTGCAATGAGCTGGCAATACCACCGCACATGGCAAGGCAATGCCCGCTACCAATTAAGCCCATTAAAAAGGCGCTGGTGTAAAGTGGGTCAATCATTACTTTTGTTGTGTTGTTCTTTATCATCTTCAAACAAAATACTATGACCTTGTTTGTTTAAATCAGAGAATTGCTCGCTTTTAACGGCCCAAAAAAACACGCCAATGGCAATAATCACAAATAATATGGCAATCGGGATTAAAATATAAATTATGCTCATAACTTTAAAAGCCTTAGTGAATTACTAATCACAATAATTGAGCTGGCAGACATACCAATAACGGCCATCCACGGGGCAACAAGCCCAAGCGCTGCAAGCGGTAAAATAGAAGCATTATACAACAAAGACAGCGCCAGGTTTTGCTTAATGATTCGCCTGGTTTGCTTAGCAACATTGAGTAGGTGCGCAATTGAGGCTAAATCACTGTTTAACAGCACTACATCGGCACTGTTTTTAGAAATGTCGGCACCGGTTTCCATTGCAATGGATAAATGCGCACAGGCAAATACTGGGCTGTCGTTAATGCCATCGCCTACCATGGCAACCACTTCGTTTTGTGATGACCATTGCTCTACGGCGGTTTGTTTATCTTTAGGCGACAGGGCGCTTTGGCTGCTGTTGAGCTTTAACTGTTTTGCTATTTTTTGCCCAGCATCCGATGCATCGCCTGTGAGCATATGACAGCTCAAGTTTTGTGCTTGTAAGGTACTTATAAGCTCACTGGCACCGGGTTTTACTTTATCTATAAAGTAAAAACGAGCAACTACGCGTTTATTTATAAATAGGCTTGCTTGGGCATTTGTTTTTTTACTGTCAAACCAGCCGCTTTTACCAATAGCGTAATGATCATCTGCGCTTTGTGCACTAATGCCCATACCTGGGTGTACAGTAATCCTTGTAAGGGCAAGCTCGGTGGTGGCGTATTTATTAAATGCGCTGGCTATGGGGTGCTCAGAATAACGCTCTAACTGGGCTGCAATATTAAGGGCTTGCTCTTTAGAGATTGTGTCATCGAGTATATCAATGGCATCTAAGCTAAATTTACCCTGTGTGAGGGTGCCTGTTTTATCAAAGGCAAACAGCGTTAATTGCGAGAGGGTTTCGAGCACATGCGCTTGTTTAATTAGCACCCCTTTGCGGGTGAGCGTGGCTACAGCGCATGTTAATGCGGTAGGTATAGCAAGGCTAAGCGCGCAAGGGCAAGTGGCAACCAATACAGAAATAGTGATCCAAAACGCGTGCTCTGGGTCAATTTGGTACCAGCCAATGGCCGTTATAGAGGCAAAAACTAGCAAGCAGGCAATAAACCACTGGGCAACTTTATCGGTAATTTCTACCAGTTTAGGGCGCTTGGTAAGCGCAGTGTGTTGTAAGTGTATAATTTGGTTTAGTAGGGTGTTTTGGCCAATTTTATTTATTTTTATTTCTATTACGCCATCGTGATTAACACACCCAGCATACACATTGTGGCCAATAAACTTATTAACGGGCTGATGCTCACCGGTCATCATCGACTCATCAACGCTTGTTTGCCCCTTGATAAGCTCTCCGTCAGCGGGAATAGTTTCGCCAGCTTTTATGAGTACAACATCATTCAGCTTAAGTTTTTTTGCAGCAATAATATGCTCTTGGCCGTTATCATCAAGGGTGCGGGCGGTTAAAGGCAGCAGCTTTTGTAAGTTGGCGGTAAACTCGCTGGCTTTTAATCGGGCTCTAAACTCAAGGTATTTACCTAATAATAATAAAAAGGTAAACATACATACCGATTCAAAATACACTTCGCCTACTTGCATAAATGTGGCATAACAGCTGGCGCTATAAGCCCCAAAAATAGCCAACGAAACAGGTAAGTCCATATTTAACTGTTTTGCTTTTAAGCCATTAATAGCATTAGTTAAAAAGGGTAATGCGCTGTATAAAATAACGGGGGAGGCAAGCACTAGGCTTATCCACCTAAAGTATTGCTCAAAGTTATTATCCATACCCGAGAACATACCAAAGTACATGGCAAAGGCAAACATCATCACTTGCATGGTCATAAGCCCTGCAACACCTAAGCGGCGTATATAGGCTTTTGCTGTTTGTTGCTTTTGTTGGGCTTCGTCATCGGCTTGAAACGGGTAAGCTTTATAGCCAATTTTGGCTAAGGAAGTAATAATTTCGCTCAGCGGGGTTTGGGTTTTATCCCATTGGATCATGGCACGGTTAGTTGAGGTATTTACATCAACGCGCTTTACCGTTTTTAAGCTAAGTAATTGCTTTTCGATAAGCCATGCACACGCGGCGCAGGTAATGCCTTCAACACTTAAAAGTACTTGGGATAAGTTATCGGTTGTGGCTATAAACTCATCTTGTATGTCTTCGTTGTCGTAGCTTTTAATAAACGCGAGTTGCTCAGGGACTAACTGCTCTACTTTACCAGCGCGTACGGTGCGGTATTTGTAATAGTCGGTCATGCCTTGGTCAACAATGTTTTGCGCAACCGCTTGGCAGCCAATACAGCACATAGGCTGTGGCGTGTTATCTATTGTTACGGTTGCGCGAAATCCATTTGGCACACTTTCAAGGCAATGAAAGCAAGAAACGCTCATAGTGGTGGCTACTTATAATTTGGGGTAACTAACAATGGCTGCTCTGTAGGAAGAGTAATGTTTTCTTTTAACTTCCAACTACCATCCACCGGCTCTATAAATACAGAGTAAGCACCTGGTGTGTAGTTATCTAAAAGGGCAGTAAATTCTTTATTTGCATTAGGGGTAAGCGTTGCTTCAAAGTCATGCGCTTTGATGGTGCGATGATAAAAAGACAGCTTTAAAGCGTGTACGTTACTATAATCGCCTTTAGTAAAGGCAAAACTGGCACGCTCGTTTGTAACATTAAGCTTGCCATGTAAAAACAGTGCTTTGGCTTTTTCAAACTTAGTAAGTTCTAAGTTTATTGCTTTGCCTTTTTTATAGTAATCATCAACCACCATATCTGGGCCGTTGCCCACAGCAGTAATAATTAAGGTTATGCACCCGATAATGGCCGCTAGCGGAAAAAAGATTAAAAACCAAGGCCAAAAATTTTTATACCACGGAGTAGGTTGCATAGTTGCTCTAAAATTAGTTTAGGTAGGGCTATTTTATAGCAAATATTTGTAAAAGACTAAAAAAAAGCCTCCGACTGGAGGCTTTTTTGATCTGGATTAATCTGTTGAAATAAAAAGATTAATTAATAGTTAACTCGGTGTTTATTTATCTTGCGATAAACTGTAAACATAGGCAGTTAACAGGTGAATTTTATCTTCACCTAAAATGTCTTTCCATGCTGGCATTACACCGGCGCGGCCATGGTTAAGGGTTTCTTCAACAGCGCGTTGAGAGCCACCGTATAACCAAATGTTATCTGTAAGATTTGGTGCACCAAACGGTAAGTTATGTGCAACAGAGCCTTTACCATCTGCACCGTGACACGCGGCACACATCGCAAACTTAGCGGCACCTGCAGCGGCATCTTTTTGGTTAACAGTACGACCAGACAAGCTAAGTACGTGCGCTGTCATTTCTTTAACGCCTTGCTCACCAAGTGCTGCACTCCAAGAAGGCATTGCTGCTACACGACCATAAAGAAGCGTTTCCTTAATTTTGTCTGGTGAGCCACCGTATAACCAATCTTTATCAGTTAGGTTAGGGAAGCCAGTTGCACCACGTGCATCTGAACCATGACATTGCGCACAGTTTTGCGAGAATAAACGCTGACCAATTTCAAGTGCTAACTGGCCGTCTGTTTGTTCATGCTTTTCGCCATTTTCAAGGGCTACTTGCTGCGCTGCATCACCTTCAAATTTAGAGTTAACTAAATCTAATACTGGTACTTGTGCAAGCTTGTTAAAAATAGGACCAAAGCGCTCTTGTGCTGCTTCGTATTCTTTATCAAGCTTTACATAGCGGCCTTCTTCTTTAGCTTTAGCCGTGGCTTCTTTAGATTCAGCTAAAGAGGTGATACCTTGGTTAGAGCTTGTCCATTTACCTAAGCCTTCCCAGTTACCTAAACCTGGATAAGCTGCTAAGTAATATACCGACCAAATAAATGTTGCGAAGAACATGTACGTCCACCATTTTGGGAGTGGATTATTTAGTTCGGTAATGCCGTCATATTCATGTCCGCAGTCTTCACCTTCTTTTACGCCCGCATAGTTTTTAAGGTTCCAAACTAATAAGCTAAAAATGATGATTAAGCAGGCTAGGGTTAATACAATAACCCAAATACTCCAAAAGCTAGTCATTTTTCAGACTCCTTTTCCTCATTAGAGAGTGTGTTGTTATGTTTTTTTTCATCTTCGAAAATGGCATTAGCAGCGTCATCAAAACGATTTTTGCTACGCTTGCTGTATGCCCATACAACAATCACAATAAACAATACTAAAATTACCAGAGTCAAAATGCCTCTGTATGTTCCGTAATCCATAATAATTACTTCAAGTGGGTGCCAAGTTGCTGTAAATACGCGATTAGGGCTTGCATTTCTGTTGCGCCTTCGCCGTTATTCATAGCGTTAACTTTATCAACATCTGCTTGTAGCTCTTCGTCGCTGCCATAACCTAAACCCGGGTGTTTAGGGTTTTCTGGGTTAATAGCAAAAGTATCACGGAAAATTTGTAGTTTTTTCAGAGTCAGGCTGGTATCAACCTTAGTCTCTGCTAACCAAGGAAAACCTGGCATGTTCGACTCAGGAACCACGGCGCGTGGGTCAACTAAGTGTGCATAATGCCAATCGTCCGAGTAACGGTTACCTACACGTGCAAGGTCAGGACCAGTACGTTTAGAACCCCATTGGAAAGGGTGATCCCATACTGATTCGCCCGCTACAGAGTAGTGACCGTAACGCTCAACTTCATCACGAAAAGGACGAATCATTTGTGAGTGACAGTTATAACAACCTTCACGTACATAAATGTCACGACCTTCCATTTCAAGCGCGTTAAGTGGGCGCAAACCTTCTACAGGTTTTGTTGTATCGTCTTGGAACATTAGCGGAGTAATTTCAACTAATGCACCAAAACTAATAGCAAAAACAGTCAGAATGGCCATTAGGCCAACGTTCTTTTCTACTATTTCATGTTTGTTTTGTGAATTTTTATTGCTCATCATCTCACTCCGTTATGCTAATTGTGCTTGCGCGTCTAACTTCAGTGATTCTTTCTCAGCTGAAATTGTACGCAGAACGTTGTAAGCCATAACTAACATACCTGTAACGATGAATACACCGCCTACAAAGCGCATAATATAGAAAGGATGTGATGCTTCTAAAGACTGAACAAAGCTGTACATTAATGTACCGTCAGAGTTAACTGCGCGCCACATTAGACCTTGCATAACACCTGAGATCCACATTGCAACAATGTAAAGTACAACACCTACTGTGTGTAACCAAAAGTGCGTGTTAACCAATTTAACGCTGTACATACGACCTTGTGCGAATAACGCAGGAATAAGGTGGTAAATAGCACCAATTGAAATCATCGCAACCCAACCTAGTGCACCTGAGTGTACGTGGCCGATAGTCCAATCTGTGTAGTGAGATAATGCATTTACAGATTTAATTGCCATCATTGGGCCTTCAAACGTAGACATACCGTAGAAAGACAATGAAACAACTAAGAAACGCAGTACTGGGTCGGTACGTAGCTTATGCCAAGCGCCAGAAAGCGTCATTATACCGTTAATCATACCACCCCAAGACGGTACAAATAGGATAATAGACATAACCATACCTAAACTTTGCGTCCAATCAGGAAGCGCAGTGTAGTGAAGGTGGTGAGGACCAGCCCAAATGTAAAGTGAAATAAGTGCCCAAAAGTGAACTACCGATAAACGGTAAGAGTAAACTGGGCGACCTGCTTGCTTTGGTACAAAGTAGTACATCATACCTAAGAAACCAGCCGTTAGTAGGAAACCTACAGCGTTGTGACCGTACCACCACTGAACCATGGCATCTACCGCACCTGCGTAGATTGAGTATGATTTAGTTAACGACACAGGCACTGCCATGCTGTTTACAATGTGTAGCACTGCAACAGTAATAATAAAGCCAGCGTAAAACCAGTTAGCAACGTAGATGTGCGATACTTTACGTTTGATCAGCGTACCAAAAAATACCACTGCGTAAACTATCCATACTACCGCGATTAAAATATCGATTGGCCACTCAAGCTCTGCATATTCTTTAGAGCTAGTAATACCCAGTGGTAATGTAATTACGGCTAATACAATAACAAGCTGCCAACCCCAAAAAGAAAAAGCGGCGAGTTTGTCTGAGAAAAGGCGCGTTTGACAAGTACGTTGAACGACGTAATAAGACGTCGCAAAAAGTGCACTGGTACCAAATGCGAAAATTACTGCGTTCGTGTGTAACGGACGTAGTCGAGAGTATGTTAACCATGGTGTATCAAAGTTAAGTGCTGGCCAAGCTAATTGGGCAGCAATCAGAACCCCAATACTCATGCCAACGATGCCCCAAATCACTGTCATAATAGCGAATTGGCGTACAACTTTATAGTTATACTCAGTTTGTGATGCTACTGTTTGGCTCATTTTCTGGCTTCCGCTGCAATAAATGCGTTTAGAAATGAATTACCCACCGTTTAAAGTGGGGCCTACTATTTTCCCCAAGCGTATTACCTAAAACGTTCAAAGCCTGAATGCTTCAGAAAACAAACTCGAGAAACCCTTATTTTTTGCGGGTGAAATGATAAATTTTTTGGCCTAAAAAAGATAGGTCAATTACATAAAATTATGACATCAATCAAAGTTTGTGAGTTTGTTGTTTATTTTTTGATACAGATTGTACCTATATTAACCAAACATCACACTGGCTATTGTTATTTCAAAGCATGCTAATTAAGATTTGTTTTTATTTAGCGCGGATTTGTTATGCATATATATAGATTATCTTTGTTTTTAATGCTGTTTTTTGTATTAACAGGCTGTGACAATGCCAACCAAAAAGATCAAAAAGCACTGTTAAAAACAAATTGTGACACGAATCAGCGCTGTATTTATAATACCGGTGTTAAAGTATGGTTAAGTGATAAAAATATTACCCCCGAAACCCCCTTTAGTATTTACCTTGATTTACCCGCCCACCTAAAAATAGATAACGCTAAGCTTGAAAGTATAACCATGTATATGGGTTTTATTCCGCAAAAGTTCACTAAAGAAGCAACTATTTATAAAAGTGACACTATGGTGGGCATATGCTCTGAGCAAAATATGCTGTGGCAACTGGTGCTTAATTTAAGCAATGTTCAAACTGGTGAGCAAATCACTCACTTTTATAATTTTTATGTAACGTATTAAGGCACCTTTTTCCTGCCAATCATTTTTTAGCTGGCGCATAACAAAAATCAGCTATTAATAAGGTATTACTATAATAAGGCATTACTATTTAGCGGTACGTCTTATATATGGCAATAGCAGGTGTATAAAATTGTATTTAAAGCACTAACACACATTTAAACCTCTTTGCTGCCTTGTATGCTGTTACCTTTTTTTTCATTCTCATCTGTTTTATGTTGGTGTGCTTGCTCGTTCTTGTTATGGAGTGAATTGCCTTACGGTAATAGGGGGGCTTCGTCATGTTTATAGTAAAAGCGTATTACTTGCATTACTGGGCATGTAAAAAAGTAAATCCTGCTTACTTTCATGATAACTATTTTAATAAAGCTAAACGCCCTCAAATTAAGACCCTCTAATGATTTGCTAAATCAAATAACTCCTCCCGATCCGAGCAAACGTTGAAGTCTCGCTGAACAAAAAATATTACCAAAAAAACTAAATAAATAGCTTAATAAGACTATTTAAGCGGTAAATCTGCATATTTATGGTTATTAATTTTATTACAGCTTTACGGTTTTACTAATGCGCTGTGATTAATATGTTAATTTTTCTAAAAAGGGTATATTTATCCATTAATTACATTTGATTACAATCTGCATAACTTTGATTTCAGGTGTGTTTTAATTGCTTTTCATTTGTCTTATCTCAATGATTTTTAATTGTTTTTTTTAGTTAACACTGCAACAAGTTATAACCTTTGTACCTTTTTTGGTTATTCTTTTTTGGTGTTGTATATATAACGATCTTCCATTAAGTTTTTGTTCAGTTAACTCAGCCTAAGTTGCCCCCCTGACTCACAATTCTTATAAAAAGTGAGCATTACCAATCAAGGTAAATTTCCAACAAGTAGGGTTTATTCATGAAAAAATCAACTCTTGGTTTAGCTGTAATCGCAGCAATCCCAATGTTTTCAAGTATGCAAGTAGTAGCGGCCGAAGATGGCGCAAACGCTATTGAAAAAATTCAAGTAACGGGTTCTCGCATTAAGCGCGCAGATATGGAAACCGCTAGCCCAGTTACTTTAATCGGTGCAGATGACATTGCTGCAACCGGCGCAGTTTCGGTTGATGCCGTATTACAAAAAATGACTGCTACTGGTGGTGCAATGACCAACCCAGGTATCAATAATGGTTCTGGTGGTAATGCTTCTATCGATTTACGTGGTTTAGGTTCACAACGTACATTAGTACTTGTAAATGGCCGTCGTATGATCAACTCAGGCACAGGTGCTGCCTCTACTGTTGATTTAAACACTATTCCTGTTTCAATGATCAAGCACATTGAAGTACTAAAAGATGGTGCATCTGCAGTATACGGTACTGATGCGGTTGCAGGTGTTGTAAACATCATCTTAAAAGATGACTTTGAAGGTTTAGACTTAAATGTTAAATCTGCAATCACTACAGAAGGTGATGCTGATGAAACGTCTTTCGATATCACTATGGGTGGTAGCTTTGGTCGTGGTAACGTTGTAATCGGTCTTCAGTACACTGACCGTGGTGACGCATCTCAAGCAGATCGTAGCTTCTCTGATTGTCCATTAACTGAAGATGGCGACGGCAGTGCACCTTACTGTTCTGGTTCTTCATACACGCCAAATGGCCACGTATGGTCAGGTGATGAATCACTACAAGGTCAAGCAGACAACGGTTGGCATGACTTTGGTTCTGATGATGCGTACAACTACTCATCAGACAGCTACCTATACACGCCTATGCGTCGTTTAAACCTTACAGGAATCGGTAGCTTCGATTTAACAGATGACACGCGTTTATACTCAGAATTCACATACTCTAAGCGTTGGTCAGAGCAACAAATGGCACCACAGCCAGTATGGTTTGACTTTGATTACACTGAAGAAATGGGCAATTCACTAACAAGCCACAATATTAACTACGGTGATGAAGTTTCTTACGGTCGTCGTATGACAGACACAGGTACTCGTGATTTCTCACAAGTTGTTGACACTGTTCGTACTGTAGTAGGTGCTGCAGGTTACCTTGACAGTGGTTACGATTGGGATGTGTCTGTAATTTTTGGTCGTAACGATTCAGTTGACCGTTTAAGCAACCTTCACAACATGGGCTCTATCCAAGATGCAATCGAAGCGGGTGACTTTAACCCACTTATGCAATCTTCTTGGTCTGCTGAGAACTTAAGCGATTACGTTTACACTGAGCAAAACTCAGGTGGTAGCCAATTACTAATGTTCACTGCATCATTAGCTGGTGAAGTAATGGAACTTCCTGCAGGTTACGTAGGGTTTGCTGCTGGTGTTGAGCGCCGTGAAGAAAAAGCATGGTACATCCCAGATTCAATCACGTCACAAGGTCTTGCAAACGACCCACGTGTTGAGCCTACAAGCGGTCGTTTTGACGTAAACGAAGCGTACTTAGAGCTTGCAATTCCTTTAGTTAGCGATGCGTTCTTAGCGCAAAACGTTGAACTAAGCACTGCAATCCGTGCTTTCGATTACAGCACTTTTGGTTCTGACGAAACATGGAAACTTGGTTTAACTTGGCGTGTAAACGACGAAGTAATGCTACGTGGTGTTCGCTCTACAGCATTCCGTGCGCCTACAGTAGCTGAGCTATACTCAGGTAATTCACCTTCGTTTGAACAAGTTAGCTTCCCTGGTGCACAAGACCAAGCTGAAGTAACTGTTGGTGGTAATGACCAATTAACGCCTGAAGAAGCTGATACGCTAACAGCGGGTATTGTCTACGAGCCAGAGTGGTTTGAAGGTTTCTCAATGACGTTAGATTACTACGACATTGAAATTGAAAACGCAATTGCGACAGTTAACAACCAATATATTGTTGACTCTTGTTTAGCAACAGATGGTTCATTAGCTAACCAAAGTACTGCGTTATGTAGCTCTGCTGCGGTATCGTTTAACCAAAGCACTGGCCGTATTGCTTTTAATAACCAACTACAAAACGTAGGTTACGAGCAAACTAAAGGCTACGACTTAAACTTAAACTACACATTTGATGCAGCTGGTCTTGCGTGGAATACATCACTAGATGTTACTTACCTAGACGAGTACCTAGTAGATGTTGTTGAATCAAGCATTGATTACGCTGGTTTAATTACTTCTGGTATCGGTGGTTATGCAGATGTTAAAGCTAACTTTGAACTAACTGTGAAAGGCGACGCTTGGAACGCAAACTACAAAGCACGCTACATTGCAGGAATGGATAGCTACAGCTGTCAAGGTGATGAGTCATCATGTTATGCGCCTACAACGCCTTCAGTTGTATACCATGACATAAGCGGTGCTTACATCTTTAACGAGACTGTGTCAGTAACAGCAGGTGTTAACAACTTATTTGATAAGCAACCTCCTTACTACACAGGTAACAACGATTCTAACACTGACCCGTACACATACGATGTACTAGGTCGCCGTGTATTTGCTGGTGTAAACGTTAAGTTTTAATTAGCACATTAATCGTATTAAGGCTCAGTGTTTACTGGGCCTTTTTTATTGAACAAAATTAAGGAGAGCAGTACACTTATACACTCAATAAAAGGAGAGTTGTTTGATAAAACAAGACGAAAATTTATCTTTTGTCATAGAACCAGAGCTATCCCCTCGCTCTGAGCAGCGTATCGACCTGTATTTTTCTATCCCCAATGAAATGGGTATAAACGTGCAAACCCTCAGTGAAGAGTCTTATTTTAATAACCACTTTAAATCGCACTTAGCTTATAACGCTAAAAACATACACTTACCCTTAGTGCGTAGCCGCTTTGTTAGTAAAAACAAAGGTGAGCAACAAGATTACCGCCAAAACCTTAATTTGTACTGTTATCAGGTGCGTTTAGCGCTCGATGCTGATATTAAAGATGCATTAAAAATTCAAGAAGTGGATGCTTTTTATGCCCGTGCACAAGAGCTGTTTGAGCAAAGTGAAGGGCTGCTAAAAAAGCTGCGCAGATATACCCCCGATGATGAAAAACTGGTGCCGTTTTACACCAATGCCGATAACTATTTAAGTTGGCATGTGGAGCAGTCGTTTTTAAAGCTATTAGATGAAGGCCCGCGCAGCAGTGACTTTGCGAAAGAGCGCAACGACTTACTGCAATTTTGTAAAAACGAAAATACATACCGGTTTGAGCAAAATTACAACTCAGAAACCACGTTGCAAGATGGTAACCGCATCACGAATAAAATGCGTTTACTGCAGCGCCTAATAGAGCACGGCGTTATTTTGCATCGCAATACGCGTTATTTAAATAGTTACCTAAAGCGTTTAGTAAAAGGCACGGTTACAGCTGTCATTATGGCATTTGTAATGGTGGTTATACTTAATGCGCGCTCAACCTTTACCGAAGTGACCGCTACCCTTATTTTAATATTAGGGGTTATTTACGGCTTGCGTGAGATATTTAAAGAAGACATTACGCGGGTAATTTGGCGCGCTATTGTGCGGGGGCGTCCTAAATGGCGGTTTGTATTTAAAAACAGCATCACTAAAGACCGCGTTGCAAGTCAGTTTGTGTGGCTTGAGTACATGCGTTTTAAAAAAATCCCTAGTGAAGTAAAAACAATATTTTCAAAAAGGCGTCAGCAAAACAAGCTAGCCGCGCAGTGGCTGCATTTTGCCAGTGAAACACGTGTTTCAGCTAAAGAGTTTTTACCAGGCTACGATACTCTGCAGCAAAGTATGCGCTTTAATTTGGCGCCCTTTGCACGGTATTTAAAACGCGGTGAGGGCAAGCTGTATCATTTAGATGGTAATAAAATATCAAAGCAAGCGGTTGAAAGGCGCTACCAGTTAAATTTGGTGATGGTATTAAAAGACGAGGAAAGAACTTTATACCAGCGTTACAAAATAACCCTCAATCGCAGTAAAATAGTTAATATTGAACTTATTTACTCTAAAAAATAGAAAATAAAAAGGGATAGCAACGGCTATCCCTTAGTGTCATGTAAATTTACCCAATTTAGCGCAGTATTACTGTGTAATACCGTGCTTAGAATAAATAGTTACCTTGTCTGAAACGAGTGTTATTTCAATGTTTTTAGACTCATCACCCCATACACAATTAGTATGTAGGGTTTTTTCTACGCAGTTATCAGCAGAGCCTAAAATAGCTTCTACTTCGGCTTTATCCATGCCAACTTCAATTTTTTCGTAGTTTTCTAGGCTTACTTTTGAACAAGCTGCCAGGCTTAGCGTTGCTGCGATGATCAGGAGTTTTTTCATTGTTATGTCCTATTGATTTAGTGTTTATACTTTCGTATTTGTACAATCATGCCCATACGAGGATGATCAAAGTAATGGATTTCACCACTTATTACACGTTTAAATTGTGAAAAGCGGGCCGATTCTATATCCCCATTAGGTAGTTTTTCGTTTACGTCAAAATCAGCGGTTATGTAAAGGTAGTGGCGTAAATGTATTTTAAATAAACCATCTAGCTCCCAATAGCTTAGGGGCTGCTCTGAGGTATCAAATAGCTGTGGCTTACTTTGTACTAAGCTAATAAAGTCGGGATTTGAATAATTAGGCGTAGTGTTAACGTCGCGTTTTATATGATCCCCAGAAATTAAATGTATGCTAGGCGCACGCGATTTACTTGCCCCTTCAAAGCGCCAGCCGGTATGTAGTAGCGGGGCTAAACCTTTTCTGTCTAAAGCGCGGCGCTGGGCAGTAAATTGTAATTGCTCTGGTGCGAGTAAATAGGGCTCATCCATTGTATCTTGTGCCGGTGCTAATGGCGTAACGGGCAACTTGTCGTAACTTTTCATAAAGTCGATACTGTTATCACACACACCCGATTGTGGGTTGGCATTAACTAAAGAGTCGGTAAACGAGCGTTTTTGAAAGCGACTATCGCCATCTATACATGCCTGCATAGCTTGCTCTGTGTATAAAGGAGTGAGTAACTCTAACGTATTTTTCGCCTTAATGGGCTCGTGCTTTAAGCTAAAGTCTTCTTGTAAATAGGGGGCAGGGCGCTGTTTAAATACCAGCACTTCTACTTCAAACCAACGTTCTGCAAATGCGGTGCTGCTAAATAAGCAACATAACACGATAAGCGATTTTTTTAGCAACATTAATGGCTAACCTTTTTTTCGAAATCTGCAATCATTGCAGTGACCATTTTTAAGCGTTCACGAGGGTTTACCTCATTAATTGCAAAGCGCAATTTATTTGCGCCATCCATTTTGTACACATGGGGTGCACTTTGTATCAAGCCTATGATGAAGCTAGGATTAACCTTCGTATTTTGGCTAAATTCAAAGTAGCCCCCTTTAGGGTTTGCCTCTATTTTAGTAATTCCTAAATCGCTAGCACGCATTTTTAGTTGCTGCATACTAAATAGGTTTTTAGTGGCATCAGGTAATAAACCAAAGCGGTCTATTAGCTCTACTTGTAATTCGTCCATATCGGCAAGGTTAGCACAACTTGCAATGCGCTTGTACATACCTAAACGCGCATTAACATCGTGTATGTAATCATCAGGTAGTAAGGCAGGGAGTTTTAAATCAACTTCAGTTTGCTGCTGAAGCAGGTTTTCAAGCGTTGGCTCTTTACCATTTTTAAGGGCATTAACCGCTTGCTCTAGCATTTCCATATACAAGCTAAAGCCAATAGTTTGCATTTGCCCTGATTGATCGTCGCCTAATAGCTCACCCGCACCACGTATTTCTAAATCATGTGTAGCAAGGGCAAAACCTGCGCCTAAATCTTCCAACGACTCAATTGCTTGTAAGCGTTTGGTGGCATCTTTAGAAAGTGCTTTAGCATCGCCGGTTAATAAATAAGCATACGCTTGGTGGTGGCTTCGCCCAACACGACCGCGTAATTGGTGTAATTGCGCAAGGCCAAGTTTATCGGCTCTGTCCATAATAATAGTATTAGCAGTAGGCACATCAATACCGGTTTCGATAATGGTGGTACATACCAGTACATTGTATTTTTGATGATAAAAGTCAGTCATTATTTGCTCAAGCTCTTGCTCGCGCATTTGCCCATGAGCAGAGGTGACACTAGCCTCTGGCACCCATTCGCTGATCTCTTGCGAGACTCGCTCAATAGTCTCAACATTGTTATGCAAAAAGTACACTTGGCCGCCGCGTTTAATTTCACGCAGTATGGCTTCGCGTATTAAGTCGCTGTCGCGTTGGCGTACAAAGGTTTTAACCGCTAAACGCTTAGCAGGTGGGGTGGCAATAATAGATAAATCACGCATGCCGCTCATCGCCATATTTAAAGTACGCGGAATAGGCGTTGCAGTAAGCGTTAATATATCTACATCAGCACGTAATGACTTTATTTTTTCTTTTTGGCGCACACCAAAGCGGTGCTCTTCATCAACAATTAGTAAACCTAAGTCGTTAAATTTAATATCTTGCTGAATTAACTTATGCGTTCCAATAACGATATCAAGTTTACCGTCGGCCATTTTTTCAAGCGTATCTTTTTGCTCTTTAGTTGAATTAAAGCGCGACAACACTCCCACTTCGATAGGGAAATCGGCAAAGCGGTCTTTAAAGTTTTCGTAATGTTGCTGAGCCAGCAGGGTGGTTGGTACTAATACGGCTACTTGTTTGTTATCGTTAACCGCTACAAACGCGGCGCGCATAGCCACTTCTGTTTTACCAAAGCCTACATCACCACACACTAAACGGTCCATAGCAAGTTTTGATTGCATATCACCAAGTACGGCTTCAATGGCATTACGCTGATCGTCAGTTTCTTCAAATGGAAAGCTGTCGCTAAATTGGCGATAGCTTTGCCCATCGAGTGCAAATTTATTACCTGGCTTTGCTTGGCGCTGTGCGTAAATATCTAATAGCTCCGCGGCTACATCACGTACTTTTTCGGCGGCACGCTTTTTGGCTTTCTCCCACGCATCTGAGCCAAGTTTGTGAAGCGGGGCGCTTGCTTCTTCACCGCCCGAATAACGGCTTAGCATATGCAGTGCCGATACCGGCACATACAGTTTTGCTTCACCGGCATAGGTAATGGTAACAAACTCAGTAATTACACCTGCCGCGTCAATTGTTTGCAGGCCTTGATAGCGACCAACACCGTGATCAAGGTGAACAATTGGCTGGCCCTCTTTAAGCTCGGCTAAGTTGCGAATTAACGCATCTTGGCTTGCTTCGTATTTATGTTTACGGCGCCTGCGTTGCGACACCTTAATACCTAACAGCTCTTGCTCGGTAATAATAGAAAGGCTAGGTTTTGTACCCAGTACAACACTTTGCTCAAGAGGGCTTACAATTAAGCCTACATCGCTTTGGCTTTGTGTAAATTGCTGTAAGCTTTGAAATTCTTTAAACTTTAAGCCGCTTGGCTTAAGCACGCTTAATAAAGATTCGCGGCGACCATCAGACTCAACACTTAATAAAATACGGCTTTTCTTCTTTTTTTGTTCTGCCACATAGTTAATAAATGCGCCGTAGGGTTCGTGTTGTTTATGATCGATTCGTACTGCGGGCAGCTCGCTCACATTTAAGTTTTTATTGCCTGCTTTAGTGGGTAATTTAGCTTGCGATAAACGTATTCGTGCAAATTCACCTAAATTAGAAAACAACTCATTAATAGGTTGATACAACTCGCTGGGCGCCAGTAGTGGACGCAGGGGATCTACTTTACGGTTTTCGTAGCGTACGTTTACATCGTGCCAAAAGGTATCTGCGGCGTGTTCTAAGTCACCTAGTTGCATAACCGTAGTGGTGTTTGGCAAGTAATCAAAAATGGTGGCAAGCTTTTCAAAAAACAGCGGCATGTAGTATTCAATACCGGCAGGCCAAGTACCTTTGCTTACTTGCATGTAAACAGAGTCTTGCTCTGAGCTGGCCCCAAATTTGTCGCGATAATTTATTCTAAAACGCTCAACGTCTGCTTCGTTGGTTGGAAATTCATGCGCGGGAAGTAACTCAATTTTATCTACTTTTTCATCTGAGCGCTGGGTTTCTACGTCAAATAAACGAATAGAGTCGAGTTCATCATCAAAAAAGTCGAGCCTAAATGGGTGCACACTGCCCATTGGGTACAAATCAACAATAGAGCCACGAATTGCGTATTCGCCATGCTCCATTACCTGTTGTACGTTTAAATACCCTGCTTGTTCTAAATTACTGCGCAGGTTATGGGTGTCGAGTTTATCGCCTACTTTAAAATTAAGGGTAGAGCCATAAATAAACGAAGCAGGCGCAGTACGTAGCATTAACGTAGATACAGGCACTATAAGTACGCTTTGCTGCTCGTTTTTTAAAGTGTTTAAAGTGGCTAAGCGCGCTGAAATAATATCTTGGTGCGGAGAAAAATGGTCATACGGCAAGGTTTCCCAATCAGGAAATACCATTACCGGGTTATCTGGCAATAAGTATTCGAGCTCGGTTTCAAGCCGTAATGCGCTTGGCGTATCTGGCGTAACTATAAGCACTAAATCGTTTTGCTGTTTTACACCTTCTGCAATGGCTATACTTAGTGCACTGCCAGTTAGCTGCCCCCATTGAATTTTATCTTTTTGAGATTTTACCCACGGCAAGGCTGCCCATTGCTCAAACGCCATTTAGTGCTCCATTTTTTAGTTGGCGTTTGCTCACAAACGCCATGCAGTTATTTAGTCTCGGTAAATTTTTGTTAAGTCTTGATAGTGATCAATTCTGCGGTCGCGTAAGTACGGCCATATACGTCTTACGTTTTCAGAGGCTTTTTGATCAAGTTCTACTACTAAAATTTGCTCATCGGTATTGTTCGCCTCTGAGAGCATTTCGCCTTGAGGGCCTGCAATAAACGAGTTACCCCAAAATTGTATACCTTCGCTTTGTCCGCTAGGGTCGTTTTCGTGCCCTACACGGTTACAGCTAATAACGGGTACGCCGTTTGCAACCGCATGTGCACGTTGGCTTATTACCCACGCGTCTTTTTGGCGTGTTTGCTCTGCGTTATCATCACGTGGGTCCCAGCCAATTGCAGTTGGGTAAATTAATACCTCTGCGCCAGCCATCGCCATTAAACGGGCCGCTTCAGGGAACCATTGATCCCAGCATACTAAAACACCTAATTTACCCACTGAGGTTTGAATTGGCTCAAAGCCTAAATCGCCTGGGGTAAAGTAAAATTTTTCGTAAAAGCCCGGGTCATCAGGAATGTGCATTTTACGGTATTTACCCGCAATGGTGCCGTCTTTTTCAAGTACCACCGCGGTATTGTGATAAAGCCCAGTGGCACGTTTTTCAAACAGTGAAGCCACAATAACGATGCCGAGCTCTTTAGCAAGCTCGCCCAGTGTATTTGTGCTTGGACCCGGAATTGTTTCGGCTAGGTCAAATACATCCACATCTTCTGTTTGGCAAAAATACAGACTACGATGCAGCTCTTGCAAAACCACAAGCTGTGCGCCTTGCTTAGCAGCATCACGAATGCCAGCAATCGACTTTGCCATATTTTGGCAGGCGTTATCACTGTTAGTTTGTTGCACTAAGGCAACGGTTAATTTTGCAGGGCTTGTCATTGTGCTGCTCCAGCTAAAAATCCACGAGGTAATTGCATGGTAATGCAATGTAAACTACCAAATTGTTCAATAATAGGTAGGCAATTAACGCCAATAATAGTGTGCGCTGGGTACGCTTTTTGAACTTGCGCTAGCGCCAGTGCGTCGTTGTCATCGTTATACGTAGGGACTAAAACCGTATTATTGATAATCAAGTAGTTTGCGTACGTTGCCGGTAAACGCGTGTTGTCATCATCAAACACTGGTTTTGGCCACGGCAAATCAATTAACGTATATGGGGTATTATTTTGCGTTTTAAAGCTTTGCAGCTGCTTTTCCATCGCATCTAATGCGTTAAAGTGCTCATCTTCTTTAGCATCGCATTTAACATACACAAGTGTATTATTGGGGGCAAAGCGCACCAGTGTGTCGATATGGCTGTCGGTATCGTCACCGGCTAAGTAGCCATGATCTACCCATAAAAAGTCAGTTGCGCCTAAATGCGTTGTTAAAATTGACTCAATATCGCCTGATGATAAATCGGGGTTGCGGTTTTTATTCAGTAAACATTCGCTGGTTGTAAGCAACACACCGTGTTCGTTAATTTCAATGCCGCCACCTTCAAGTACCACATTTAGGGCTTGGTAATCAGTGTTTGGATTACTTAGCTGGTTTACCAGTACTGCGTTAATTTTATTATCGAGGGCACTTTCGAACTTATTACCCCAGCCATTAAAGATAAAGTCGTAAATTTTAAGTTGGCGAGCGTCGTTAATATTTGCGCAGGTAATAGGGCCGTGATCCCGTGCCCAAGTATCGTTTGTTGGTGTAACAACAAAGTGCACGTGGCTTAAGTTTATATTTGCTTTTTTTAGCAAGGCAGTAATGTGGCTTTTAAGCGCCGCGTTATGGGCAACAATAACAAGCTGCTGCACGGCTGTGATATGCGTTGCAAGCTCAACATAAACAGGCTCTACGCGTTCAAGCGTATCAGCCCAGTCGGTCTGTGCATGGGGCCAAGTAAGCATAACGGCGTCTTGCTCAGCCCATTCAGGTAAAAGTCTAAAGTTCATGAAGTTTTGATACAAATTAGGGTGGCGCTAGTTTAGCATTTTACATGCATATGTCAGCTATTTATCGCCGCTAGAATCATCGTCAATTTGCTCGAGTTCTTGGCGTTTTTTTAGCTGGCGTGTTTGTGCATGTAAGCTGGCTCTGACAACTAATTCTTGGTCTGTGGTTCTTATTGCAGTAAACAGTAATGTGTATTGGTAGTGTTCGCTGTCTTGTTTTTCAACGGCCACAACTTCTGTATAACAGTAGACGGCTGAGGCTTCGTGGTGCAAAAATAGCTTTGTTCTAAATGCTTGGCCTATTGCGTATACATCAGGCGAAGTAAAGCGAATGCCGCCTCCGCCGTAGCTATCGCACTGTATGGCGTTATCTTGAGCTTGCTCTGATGCTAAAATGTGGCTCATTATTAAATCAATTTTACGCGACTGTGCTTGTAAAAAAGCTGCCAGCTCTTGTGCTAAATCGCCTAGGTTTCTAAGGGGTCTTAAAGAGGCCTGTTCAAGCTCACTGACTTCGTTAGCTAGCTTAAATAGAGGAGGTATGTCGTCTTCAAGCGCGAGTTGAGATTGCGGCACTAACTGATTTTCTACAGCAAATAAGTTTACTCGAATGCTTTCATTTATTTGAAAGTATTCTTCAAATTCGCTTAATCTTTGACTGTTCATAATTATCTCCACTGCGTATTCATTAAATAGTAGCGTTGTGGGGAGTAAATTGCTAGCAGATAAAAATGCTAAATGGTTTGTTTATAAGCCAGTTTTTAAGAATGTTGATTAGGGCGTGTTGAACTTTGCGGATTGAAATTTGTTTAATCTAGGGGCGATTAAATTGCGGCGTGAGGTTTGTAACCTCGTGGGCACGATAACAGCTCCTGCGTTTCGCCTATTTATATGGAATAACTACACTTGATAGGCTCTGCCTTGCCTAAAAACCAAACACGCTGCTGCAAATTTAACTATCAAAAATCAACACGCCCTAATAAAAAAGCGGCCAATGTCATCCTAACATCGGCCGCTTGGGTATTGATTAATTAGCGCTGGGAGTGCTTATTTAAGTAGAGCGGCTAATTCATGTAAATCTTTCACAACGTGGTCTGGTTTTTTTGCCAGTGGGTAAAGTGTTTTACCTGGGCGGGCGATAAAGGTTGTTTGTAACCCGGCTTCTTTAGCACCTGCTACATCCCAACCGTGCGCCGCTACCATCATTGCTTCATTTGCTTTTACATTTAATTTTGTTAGCACCCACTCATAGGCACGTAAGTCTGGTTTATAAATTTTAATATCTTCAATGCTGTAACGCGCATCAAAGAACGACATTAATCCAGCGCTCTCAAACTGGGCTTTAACGCCTTTGTTCGAAGAATTTGTCAGACTTACTAACTTATAGCCCTGTGCTTTGAGTTTTGCCAGTCCTTCTTTCACATCTTTGTGAGGAGGTAGGGTTAAAAGCGGGGTAACAATGGCTGTTTTTGCTTGTTCATTCGTAATAGCTATGTTGTTATTTTTGGCAACCATGCGCAGCGATGCAACGCCAATTTGACCAAAATCGTGGTAATTGCCACTTACAGTATCAACGAGTGAATGATGCAACATGGTCGAAAACCAAAGTGGTAATAAATCTTCACGCCCGCCAAGCGCTTTACCAATAGAGGTGCGCATGGAGGTTAAATCTAACAAGGTTTCGTTTACATCAAAAATAAGTACTTTAGGTTTCACTTGTGCCTGTGGCTCCTCAGCCATAGCGTAGCCAGAGGCAAGGCTAGAACCAACAAGTAGTGATAGGGTAAGGGTTTTTAACGATTTTAAAATAGACATTAGTGTTGCTCCGATTCAAGGGCGGCCAATACATCAGTAGGCTCTGCGCGTAGGGTATAGTCTTCGTTTAAAAAGGCATACGTAATTATGCCTTTTTGGTTAATTACATAGGTTGCAGGTAAAGGTAATTTATAACTTTTATTGCCGTAGTACTTTTCAAAATCAATACCAAACTGGCTATAAAGCGCCACAATACGTTCATCTAAAGTAAACAGTAAACCAAATTGCTCGGCTACCTTGTTATTAATATCTGAAAGCACATCGAATTCAAGGGCATTTTTTTGTGCGCTAGATAACGTTTCGTCGGGTAATTGTGGTGATATCGCAACTAACTGCGCATTGTGCGTTTTAAATTCGGGTAAGTGATCGTTAAGTGCTTTTAGCTCTAAATTACAATATGGACACCAGTTACCACGGTAAAAGCTAATTATTACCGGGCCATTATTTAATAAATCAGCGAGCTCAACTTGCTCAGCGCTATGATTGTTTAAACTGAAATTGCTTACTTTAGCGCCTACCTGTAGCGCATTATCTTTTATATGCTGAGCAATGAACTCTTCATTTGTCTGCGCCATAAGGGCTAATACATCGCTAGGTAGCTTCGCTTCCTTTTGCACGTTATAGGCATCAATCTGTGCTTTTAAACTCATTATTAAATCTCGAATATAACTGTACGGCGATTATGGATGTTTTAGTTATTTAAATATATATTGCAAAACTGAAAGCTTCATTCGAAAATATTAAACACCAAAAACTGCCTAGCCAAATGTATGTATAATTTAAGTGACCTAGAAACATTTATTGCCGTCGTAGAAAATAAAGGGGTGCTTGCAGCTGCGCGTGAGCAACGTTTGTCGCCAGCAACAGTAAGCCACAGGCTAAGCAAGCTCGAGCGCGAGCTTTCAACCGTGTTAGTGTTTAGAGACAGCAGACGAGTAAGGTTATCGCCCGCCGGTGAGCTATTTTATCATCGCGTAGGGGCTATTATAGAAGCCTTGCACGATGCAGAGCACAGCATTGGCGCACGAAGCTCTTCGGTGAGCGGGTTATTACGCGTGACTATGCCACCGTGGGTGTTTTCAAAGTATGTTATGCCTAAGTTGACCGAGTTTGAAACCCAATACCCGCAACTAAAGCTCGACTTTTTAATTACTGATCATTTTGTCAATGTGGTTGATGATGCACAAGATGTGGCAATTAGAGTAGGGCAATTAACCGATTCTGGCCTGCTTTCTCGCAAAATTGTCAACAACTCCCGTATTTTATGTGCAGCGCCAAGTTATATAAAAAAGCATGGTATGCCTTGTACACTAAGCGAACTGAGCACGCACTATTGGGTGTGTTTACCCTGGCAAAGGCAGTTAAAACTGTATGATGAAAATAATAAAATACACACCTTTAATGCCAAAACGCGCTTTACTATTTCTAATTCCGATAACATGACGCAAGCAGCGCTTGCCGGACATGGCATAGCCATTAAATCTAAAATAGCAATTAACGATGAGCTAAGTGCCGGAAACTTAGTAGAGGTGATGCCCAATGTAATGGCCCAAAGCGACGCGCCGGTGTGGTTTTTACGGCCTCAAAATAGCTTAACAACCCGCAAAACCGAGGTGTTTTATGAGTTTATGAAGTCTTTATTTGCCAGCTATGAATAAGCGGTAATACCCGCGCTTAATTATGAATAAGGTTACAAAGCCAATAAACTCAGCAAAAATAGCAATAATAATGGCGCTAACAAGCGCTGCTATTATGGAGTCTTTTTTTAACACTATTTGCCCTTCAAAGCGTTGCCATACTTGCTTTTTAATGGTGAGAAAGTCGCTGGTTAAAGTAAATAAATAGGGCGATTGGTTAAAGTTATTAACTGCCGCTTGTAAAGAGTGCTGGCGATTATTGAGGCTTTTAATATGGGTAGCCCCTTTACCCACAATATCATCACCAATATTTTCATAGTGGGCAATTAACTTGTTTAAATCGTTGTTAAAGTAGTTTTGAGCATCTTTTTTAAACGGGGCTAATGCGTTATTTGCTTCAATTAAATGTGCATCTAAAGCGTGCCCAAAGTCGCTTACAAAGGCTGGTATTTGTACCCCTAATAGTAAACCTGCTGCAAAAAAACTGAGCCTTATGTAATCTAATAATTTACTCATTTGATCTCCTGTTTACTCAAAACCCACCTAAACAACGCTAAATTAACATTTGCGCTTGTTTTTATGCCAAAAACTCGTAATCTATCGGTAATAAAAATAACAATAGGCCTATGTTAAGGATGACTACCAAAGTAAATATGACATCAACGTTTGTTGATATCACTAAGCAGTTAAAACGCTTTGTGTCGCGTATTGTACAGCCCGATGACGTAGAAGACATTGTGCAAGAAACCTTTATTAAAAGCTACGAAGCTGATTTAAAACAAGATATTCAGTTTAGACGCAGTTACATGCTTAAAACTGCAAAGCACTTAGCGCTTAATCATATAGCCAAGTGGGATAACAAGTTTAATGACTCGTTAGAGCACGACGCAGAATTACCCCCGCTGCTTAAATCCTCACAACTTGAGGATGAATACACCTCAAAAGAGCGTTTTTTACTTTTTTGCAGAGCAACGGATCAACTAAATTCTTCTATCCGTAAATGCTTTATATTTAAAAAAGTGTACGGTATGAGCCAAAAAGAAATCGCCCAGCACATGCAATTAAGTGAAAGCACAGTAGAAAAACACATTGCCAAAGGTTTATTACAAACCATGTTATACATGAAAGAACATGAACAAAATCATAACCAATCTGCGGCACATAATTCTGCTTGTAATTCGGCTCTATCAATTGAGAGGGCAGCAAAATGAGTAATGTTCATCAATTCACATCAAAAGATTTAATTTTAGAAAAAGCCTGCCAATGGATCAGCGCAATTGACAGAGGCTTAAGCGAAATTGAAAAAGAGCAATTTAAACTTTGGATGATGCAAAGTACCGCCCATCAAGATGCCGTCTACGAACTTGCGCAGTTATGGGATGAATTGGCCGTATTAAACGAGTTAAGCAGTTTATTTCCGCATAGAAGTGTAAAACAGCCCCAGAAAAAAAGATGGGCGTTTTCTAGTGCCATTGCCGCGAGCTTATTTGCAGCATTAATGGTGTGTAGTTACTTATTAATTAACCTTGAAAACGGTTACAACGAAGAGCTGGCTAAAATAAATTACACCAAAATTTATACAACGAAGGTGGGCGAACAAGCCACGTATGTTTTACCCGACGGCACCATAGTGCAATTAAACACGAATAGCCTATTAGAGGTAGCTTATAGCAAAGGGCGTCGTCAGTTATTACTGAGTAAGGGTGAAGGGCGTTTTAATGTAGCAAAAGATGCATCACGCCCATTTAGTGTGATGGCTGGCGATAAGAGCTTTACGGCACTTGGTACTGTATTTAATGTACAGCGCAATACCTCTTCTGATTTAGAGCTGGTTGTAACCGAAGGGAAAGTGATGATCACCGACCCAAGTGTTGCGGTAAGTGCCAACGATTTTAAAGACTACCAACTGGCTGATAATAACGCTAAAAAAGTACGTGAAATCAATGCCAATATTGTTATCTCTGGCGAAAAAGCAATTATAGAGCAAAGCATTACTAAACCTATCACACAGCTTTCTGTGGATGACGTACAGCGTGATTTAGCGTGGCAAAATGGCATGTTAATTTTTAATGGCGAGCATTTAAGCGATGCATTAAATGAAGTGAGTCGTTACACCTCTACGCGTTTTGAGCTTTCAAGCGATGAGCTTGCCAATATAAAAGTAGCGGGTGTATTTAAAGCTGGCGATGTTGAGGGGCTACTTGAGAGTTTACAAACTAACTTTGCAATTGAGCATGAGCGTTTAGGTGAACATATGGTGAGCCTAACACAGCAAACTAAATCATAAGAAATGTTATGCATATCAAACAAATGTTAGGTGAAGTTGCATCTTTAAATGTTATTAGTAAAAAAAAGTTTAAAAAAAAGATAAAAAACTATAGAGGAATTTTGTTTGTCAGCTGTTTATATAAATTGCGCAGTAACCAAACGCATTTATTTAGTGGTTTAAGTGTACTTGCTCCGGCTATTTTTAGCTTGAGTGTGCAAGGGGCTACACAGACCACTGGGCAAATGGTGCAATTTGATATACAAGCGCAGCGAGCAGACAAAGCCTTAATAGAATTTGCTAAACAAACAGAGCAAACCGTGGTGTTTTCTTATGAGTTGGCAAAAAATTACCAAGCAAATTCGGTTTATGGTTTTTATACCCAATTAGATGCACTGCAAGCATTATTAAGTGGGACTGAGCTCGATGCGGTTGTTGATCAAAATGGTTTACTGAGTATAAAACTCAAACAAATCAATAGGAAAGATAACAACATGATGAAGCTTTCAGGGGTTAGTGCAGCTGTATTACCAGCATTGCTTGCAGCAAATTCACACGGTGTGAATGCAGCAGAGGATGTTGCACAAGAGAAAATAGAAAAAATTGCTATTGTAGGTAGCCGTGTAGCAGGGCGCTCAGTAGAAGATTTACCCGTACCCGTTGATATTTTAAGTGCTGAAGCACTTGAAAACACAGGCCAAACCGAAGTTGGCCGTATGTTGCAATCTATTGCACCTTCATTTAACTTTTCAAGCTCGTCAATCAGTGACGGTACTGATGCCTTACGACCTGCAACACTGCGTGGTTTAGGGCCTGACCAAACTCTTGTGCTTATTAATGGTAAGCGCCGCCACCAGGCAAGTATTATTCATATCAATACCTCAGTAGGGCGTGGTACCGCAGGTACCGATATGAATGCCATTCCAGCCTCAGCTATTAAACGTATAGAAGTTTTACGAGACGGCGCAGCAGCGCAATACGGCTCAGATGCAATTGCCGGTGTAATTAATATTGTACTAAAAGATGGTAGCGAAGGCGGCAAAGCAGCGGTTAATTACGGCCAATACTCAGAGGGTGATGGCGAAACAGTAAACGTTGATTTTAATAAAGGGTTTGTCCTAGGTGATAGCGGCTACTTAAATGCAACACTTAATTACCGCGACCGCTCGCCTACTAACCGCGCAGGTCTACACGGCTCGTGTCAGTTTTATGGCTGTACAGAGCTTAGCGACGGTACTTTACTGGCAGGCGATCCACGTGAACTGACCGCCGACAGAGACACTTTTCGTATTGGTGATGCCGACTCACAACAATTTGGCTTAACTGTTAATACAGGGTATGAGTTAGGTGATGGTGAGCTGTATGGCTTTATTACTTATTCAACGCGCGATAACGAATCAGCCGCGTTTTTCCGTCATAATGCAAATGCGGGCGGTAACCCTGTTTTGCAAGATAACGACGCAACTATCCCGTTAGGCTTTTTACCTAAAATTAATACCACAATTGATGATATTTCTTACAACTTTGGTTACAAAACCGACTTTGATAACGATGCAAGTTTAGATGTATCGTATACCTACGGTGAAAACAGCATTGATTACACAACAAGTGACACAATCAATGCCTCGTACGCTAACTTTTTACGTTACGAGCAAGGTTTAAGTGCCGCTGATATTCGCAGTACTATTCCGCGTGAAGCCTATGCCTATGGCATGGAGTTATCACTGCAAACCATTAATATAGATTTTACACAAAACTTTGATGACTACTCACTGGCTATGGGTGCAGAAATTCGTACCGATGAATACCGTATTTTAGAGGGCAGCGAATATGCTTATCGTGATTACGACACCCTTGATGGGGTAAGTATTTATAGTGGTTTAAGTGGCGGTGTAGGCTCTGAAGATGCCTCTGGCGGTACGCAAGGTTTTGGTGGTTCTTCGCCGGCATCATCGGTTGATGAATCACGCGATGTAATTTCGTTTTACCTTGATGCAGAAACCTACCTAATTGAAGATGTCATTTTATCAGGCGCACTGCGTTACGATAATTACAAAGGCTTTGGCGACACGGTAAACTTTAAGCTTGCGGGTAACTGGGCAATTACTGATGATGTGTCACTGCGTGGTGCATTAAGCTCAGGCTTTAGAGCGCCATCAATGCAGCAATTGTATTTTAACAATATCAGCACACAATTTGTTGTGGCTGAAGACGGCTCATTAGTTGCTGAAGAAGTAGGTACATTCAGAAACGATTCAACCCTTGCACAAAGTTTAGGTATTCCAAAACTTAAAGAAGAAAAATCGCAAAACCGTAGTTTAGGTATTGTCTACAACGTAACGGATAACATTAATGTTACTGTGGATTACTACTCAATTGATATTGACGACCGCATAGTAATTAGTAATCGTTTAGGCAAAGGGCTTTCTTCAAGCCTAGATGCTGCATTAATCAGCTCAGGCGCAGGTGCAGGGCAGTTTTTCTTAAATGGTGCAGATACCGAAACTTCGGGTATTGATTTTGTAGCTACTTGGAATACCGAGGGATTAGGTGGCACGCTTGATTTTACTTTAGCAGCTAACTTTACTGAAACTGAGGTGGTATCGTTATTTACACCATCGGGATCAGGGCTTGAAACCGTACCGGTTGAAGATGTTTTCTCTGATCAAGAAATTTCAATTATTGAAGAGTGGCAACCAGAAGATCGCATCAACTTAAGTGCGCTTTACCAGCGTGGTGATTGGACTGTAAACCTTTCACTTAACCGCTTTGGTGAATACACAGTAGAAGATGGCGGACGCCAAACCTACGGTGCAGAAATTTTAACTGACGTTAAAGTTAATTACTTCGTGACTGAAGATTTATCTGTAAATATTGGTGCAAATAACTTATTTGACGTGTACCCAGATAAAAACACCATTGGTAACTCACGCTCGGGCACAATTGTAGATTCAAATGGCAATACGATTGTAAGCAGCGATGGGGTATTTGAATACTCTCGCCGTTCAGCGCCATTTGGCTTTAATGGTGCTTATTACTATGTAGGCGCAGAATACCGTTTTTAATAAATAACACTCCCTTATGTTATTTAAGTTCAAAGGGCCGTAAGGCCCTTTTTTTGTATTTAGCCTTTTTAGTATTTATTTCTCAACCGCGATTTTATTGTGTTGCGCCTTACCTCAGCGTTAAATTATACCAATTCGCTTAATTAAACATTATTACGGATTGGTTTAACCCCTGTATGGCTTTGATAATACTAAATGTGGCATTTTGGACTTGGCTATACATAGCAGGGTTTAAACTGGGTGTTGCAATTATTGGCTTATAGCCTTAAACCTTGTAATAATAAAAAACCCAGCGGCTAGGCTGGGTTTTAAATATATGCAATTGAAAATTAATGCTTTTGCATACGGCTCATTTCGGTGTGGCAGCTTTGCATCGTTAGCAAGGTTTTCGCTAAGGCTGCTTCACAGTCGGCTGGCTGTGGTTTATCCATCGCTGCTTTAATTTCTTCAAGTGTTTTATCTTCTACTTCTTCAAGCTCTTTAACGTATGTTTTATCGTTATGAGAACTAAACGAAGTGAGTAGGGCTGTGTAAGCTCTGCGTGCTTCTACAGCAAAAGAAGAGCCGTCTTCACGCTCACCTTTTTCGTTAACTGCATAAGGTTGTAAGCGCTCAACACTTACTTTTCGTGCGTCAATCATGCGTTGAAATAATGCGCCAATGGCTGGGTCTTCAACTTTCTCTTGCGCTTTTTGATAAAAATCAATGCCACTGTTCATTACTTGGATGATGTCAGTAATATGAGTTGCTTCTGTTCCTTGATGGGTATTCATAATGACCTCTCTTTACATGAATTTAAGTTTCATAGTAAATAGAGCAAAGGCCATTCCAGTTTTATTTTAATTTTTAACATGCTGAAATAGTTAGCTATTTTATTTATATTCAAACTGCAAGGCTATTTAAAATAAAATAACCTCGCAAATTTTACATGGCTTTTGTAATAAGGTTATTTAAGCTCATCCGCCACTTCGGCTACTTTTTGGCGTAACCATATATGACTTGCATCGCGATGCAGTAAAGGGCTCCAAATCATATCTAGTTCAAAAGGCGGTATAGGAAATGGAGGCTCTAAAATTTTAAGGCCTGCATCATCTAAGTAAATATTGGCAGCCTTTGAAGGTAAGGTCGCCACTAAATTTTGCTCTTTTGCTAAATGAATGGCTACGTGGTAATTACGGGTAAACGTAGCAATATTTCGGTGTTTACCAAAATGGGCAAGTGCTTCATCTACCCAACCTAGCTTTTGTACATCTTTAGGGTCCATACCTACGCCGACCCCAAAGCCGGTTTTACTGACCCATATATGGCGGGCTTTTAAATAGCTGTCTAGGCTAAAGTTTTCGATAATTGGGTTGTCAGCTTTTACTAAGCAGCAAAAGCTGTCTTTCCATATGCGTTTATGATGAAAAGATTGCGGAAGGTTTTCAAAGCGGTTAATTGCCATATCCACTTTACCATTTTCAACATCATGAAACGTTACATCACTAGGCGTCAGTATATCTAGGGTTGTATCGGGCGCTTCTTCATGAAGTTTACTTAAAAGCTTAGGCGCTAATGTACTGGCTGCATAGTCACTGGCCATTATTCTAAATACACGTTTACTTTGGCTGGCTTCAAATTCGCGATTTGGTGCCAGGGTTTCTTCTAAGGTCATTAATATACCGCGAATAACCGGTTGTAACTCTATAGCACGCTCTGTGGGGACCATACCTTCACTGGTACGTACCAAAATTGGATCGTTAAACAAGTTTCTTAAACGCTTAAGGCCGTTACTCATAGCTGGTTGAGTAATACTTAACTGGTTAGCGGCGCGGGTTACGTTACACTCACGTAATAGGGTGTCGAGGTAAACCAGCAAATTTAAATCTATTTTACTTATGTTCATTGTGTGTCCTTTAACGCTTACCAGTGATGAATAAAGCGTTGTGCTGTCGGGTATGGGTATATGTGACTAACATGACCCTTTTTTATATTTTGCTGAGCTTGCTTCCAAAAACTAACATCAACAAGCTCGGGGTGTGTACTGAGCAAAAACTGTTTGTACTTTGGGTTTGGCATAACAAAGGTACAAAGTTGCTCAGGAAAAACATCTTGCGGCGCAACTGAGTAACTTTGTTCATCAGTTAAGTAATCATCATAGCTTTTGGCCTTAGGTAAGGCCCTAAAGTTCATATCTGTTAGGTATTGAACCTCATCGTAGTCGTAAAAAATAATGCGCTTGTGTTTGCTTACCCCAAAGTTTTTAAGCAGCATATCGCCTGGGAAAATATTTACCGCAATCATTTCTTTAAGTGCTTGGCCGTACTCTTCTATTGCATCGGCAGCACTTTCTTCGCTGGCGTTTTCTAAAAATAAATTAAGCGGTGTCATGCGCCTTTCAATATATAAATGCTTGATAATAAGCCACGGGCCTTCAATTACCATAGATGAGCCAATGGTTTTATGTAGCTGTGCCAGTAAATTACTATCAAAGCGTGCCAAAGGAAATACGACGTTAGAGTATTCTATGGTATCAGCCATGCGGCCAACCCGATCATGGCTTTTTACCAGTTGATAGCGTTTAAGCACGGTCTCGCGGCCAAACGGTTTGCTTTCGCCAAACTTATCTTTAATTACTTTAAATACATAGCCAAAAGAGGGCAGCGTAAATACCATCATCACCATGCCTGGTGTGCCTGGCGCTATAATAAAGTTATCGTCTGAGTGAGACAAGTGATGTAAAAATTCACGGTAAAACTCAGTCTTACCTTGTTTATGAAACCCAATGGCATTATAAAGCTCAGCGAGTGTTTTATTAGGCATAAGTTGATTTAAAAATCGCACCATGGCTGAGGGCGCATGGGTTTCAACCATAAAATAAGCCCGTGCAAAGCCAAAAATCACCCGCATTTGCGATGATTTGGTTAATAGCGCATCGAGGTATAAGCCTCTATTTTCATGGTGCAGTACTGCAATAATAAAAGGCTGCACACCACTTTGAGAGACCACTCGGCCGACTATGTAAGCTGCTTTGTTACGATAAAAAGGCGCGTGCAAAATATCAAAGCGCATTTGCCAAGGCTGGTGGTGAGTGTCGGGTGCTTGTTTGTAAAATGCCTTTACGAGCAAACGTATATCCCGCTCTAAATTTACAAACGGGGCTTTAAAATCAAAATGCTCAATAATACGCTTTATTGTGGGCTTTAAACCATCCACCACTGGAAAGTAGCTGCGGTACTCTGCCTCAACAGGAATGGCAGGGGCATCTTTTAATGTGGCTTGTACAAATATAAAGTCGTTATGAAAATAGCGTCTGTGGTACAAACGGCAAAATACTGAGTTATAAAATGTTTCGGCAAGTTCAGCTTGAGGATGAAAGCATAAAAAGCGTTGGTACAGTATTTTTACTTCAAGCCAAAGCTGCTCATCTAATTGCTCAGTTAACTGTGCTTGTTTTAATGCTTTAGTGGTTTCGTTTACTCTGTCATCGTAGTAACTAATACGCAGTTTACTAATTTCATTAATTTGCTGCCAATCGCGCTTTGCAAAGGCAAGCGGGGCTTGGGCGGTGGTTTTTTGAAACAGCTGATAATGCTTTTTAAAACCCGTTAAAATTAATTCAGCTATGTGGCGTGGCTGCATAAACACTCCTTAAAAAGGGTATATAACGATTTTAGTACAGCATTTATAAATGTTAGTGGTGCTGTAGCGTTATACACGTTAGAGCTTTAACTCTATAGTTGTTAAGGTTATGTTATTTTAAGATTAAAACCAAGATAAATATTCTCAGTTTTTATACTTTTAGCTTAAAGCATAATTGAGTGTGATGGCAAAAGCCAAGTTATTGGTAGGAGGCTATTTTTTTCTCTAATTTTTTAATGCGCTTTTCAATTTCGGTGGTTTGCTTTTTATGATCTTTATTTATTATTTTTAATTGCTTGGTAATATCTTTGCTAATTAACTTTTTGTCCTCGTCATCTAAAATACGATTGAGGCGCTGTTGTTGGTTGTATTCTGCGCGGTCTTTTTTACGTTTTATAATCGCTAATTTATTAGTATTACTTCTCAGCTCTGCTTGCAGGTCAAGCACAATCCGTTCGCGCTCTAATGCGTTTAGCTCTTTTGTGTAGTCTTGCGCTGGTGCAGTATTAATTCCCGATACAGTATTAATTGTGTAGGCGGTAGCGTTATCGTTACAAGGGAATTGCGAAAAGATAGTGCCGTTTTTTGTCACGCATTTATAGTAAGTTGTGGCATTTTGCGCATGCAGAGAAAGTGGGCATACCATTACTGCGCATAAAAAAAGTGTGTGTTTTTGCATTAAGTTCATCCCTGAGTGTTTACTATGATTTAGTAAATATAACCTAGCTTGGTGTTATAGCAAGCTAGGTTAAGGCATAGGGCTATTGTGTGTAGGTTTTTAGCTTTTTAATACTTTGTACTAAAAACGGGATATCGAGGCTTTGCTCAATAGAAAAACCTTCAGCGGCAGATATATTTTTATAGTTACCGTCTGAATCTATTAGCGTAATTCTATCTTTTTTGTAAGCAATAACTACGCCTTGCGAGTAATTAACGCCAGTGTCCGTTTTTTTCTTATACAGGTTTTCACCTAGCATGGTTTGTTTAACCACAGACTTACAGTTTAAGTATTGGCCTACACTGGTTGCAATAATATCACTGGGTTGAATAAGCCCATCTACCTTGGCTATTCTCTTATCTGAGCTATATAAAACCGATGATGTAACTACTTCCGAGCTATTATTAGCTAAGCTAAACGCAAAAATATGGGTGTCGTCACTGCGAGGAGACGGATTATCTTCACCTTTAATGATTTTAATTGCGCTGTTTGAATGCGCTTGATCGTTTATAAAGTTTAGCTTTTCAATTCCAGCAAGCTCTATGCTTCTGCGCTGACTTTGCCACGCGGGTAAGGTTTGCTCTGATAAAATAGCCATTTTATAAAAAGAAGGTAAGCCATACACTAAACTAAACAAGCTATCGCCATGGTGTGTTGGCTGTAAAAACTGATCAGTTTTATGTAGGTTTTTATGCTTGGCAACAAAGCGTTTTAACTGCTCGTTGGTATCAAATACAAAAATATCGACTTGCTGCGCAGTGTAATCTTCACATTTTTGCATTGGCGCAGGTATTTGGTAATTAATATTTTGGTTATTAATTCTTACATTGTGAGCTTGTTTATAGCTTTCAATGTCGAGCAAATCATTTTTTGCTAATAAACTTTTAGCGGTCGTAGGGTACGACAGCGGTAAAACGTTATCTTGCTTCGTTATATCAAACTTTAAATTTGCATCTGCCCAAATGTGAATACTGTGGCTAAGTGCAAAACATAATACTAAAAACGAGCTGGCAAAACGTGCAAACTTAAGTTGTTTTAAACGTGCTAAGTGCTGCCATGTATAGTTACTTACAACTAACTGGAAGCCTAAAATGAGTAAAACAATCCCCCCGGCTAACAATGTAGTAAGGGCGGGCGAGCTAGTTAGACGATGCCACAGTAAGGAAATGATTTCCGGTAGCGCAGAAGAGCTTAAATGATAGCCCAAATTAACGTATACATACGCATCAAGCGTTAAAATAGACGCCCCAAGCGTAGCAATAACGGCAGCCATACCTCGAATATGTCGAGGGTAGGGAAACACTAAGCTTAAAGGAAATACCGTCAGCACAAATGCTAAAAAAGCGATAAAGCTCGTATGGCTTAACCACGTCACTAACATATAGGTAATACCCATAAAGCTAGTTGGCGGTGAATCTGCAAATAAAAAGCTTAGGCTAATAAAAAGCGCTAAGCCAATATTTGCAAAAGTGAACCAGTGGCCCCAACTTAATAACTGACTCGCTTTAGACGAAAACTGATTGTGCTGCGATAAATTCATATAATTTATTTAACCGACTGAGCAAGTGCTTTTGCAAAGTTCTCAGTTACGGCTTGTCTTTTCCCTGCAGGTACATGCTCTTTTAGGATATGCGTGATAGAATTTCCTAAACACATAAGGCTTAAATCAACCGGCGCATTGTGTTGCGTTAGCACATCAATGAGCTGATCGACGATTTGTTCTACTTCTTCATTAGAGTATTTTGATAAGATTGGCATCAGTTGGTTCAATAAAAGAGTTATATTCTCGTATTTTAACACCAGAGGCGTGAAAAACAAAGATGACAACAGACGTTAAAAAATTAGTCGTTCATTATGTAGACAAAAAAGACGACGATACGCAAATTCACCTACGAAACGATGAAATGGTGATAAACGATAAAGTCGCTGTTTTTATCGAACAACTTCATCATGCATACAACTCAAAGCCAGGTAAAGGCTACTGTGCATTTAGTGGCGATAAAAACAGTGTTGTAGCCTCGGCAATGCAAAGCTATCGTAATGACGAGTTAGGCTTTTGGCACATGACCGAGCAGGCATCCACTGTTTTAAAAGAAGAGTTAGATAAATACGCCTTTAGCGAAACAGGCTACTTAGTATTTTGTCATTATCAGTATGTGGCTACTGATTACATGCTAATAGCTATGATCAATATTAAAGAGCACTACAGCATGACCTCTGAGCTTGATTTAGCAGCGTCTCGCCACTTAGATATATCGCGCATGCAACTAGCTGCACGTATCGATTTAACCGCGTGGGATACTCAAGCTGAGGACAATCGCTATATCTCTTTTATTAAAGGGCGAGCAGGGCGAAAAGTAGCAGACTTTTTCTTAGACTTTTTAGGTTGTGAAGAGGGCATAGACCCTAAACAACAAAGCCAAGTGATGCTTAATGCCGTTGAAGACTATTTATCGGAGCAATCATTCGATAAATCAGAAAAAGACGAGTTACGTAAGCAAGTATTTGATTACTGTAACGATTGTGTGACCACAGGTGAAGATGCAAGCGTTACTGAGCTCTCGGCTACGCTAACGAAAGGTGACGATAGTCCGTTTGATAACTTTTGCAAAGAGCAAAGTTACGATTTAGAAGACTCTTTCCCGGTCGATAAAAAAACGGTGACCAGTATGGTTAAGTTTTCGGGTTTAGGGGGCGGTGTTAGTGTTAGTTTTGAGCGTAAACATTTAGGTGAGCGCGTAACTTACAATGAAGCGACCGATACACTGGTTATTAAAGGCATTCCACCAAACTTAAAAGATCAGTTACAGCGCTTTATGGAAAATGAAAGCGAATAAACTCATTTGATCTAGTTAAAAGCCGATTTAAGAGCGCGATATTTATATCGCGCTTTTTTATTTTTGCCAGGTAATAAAGCCACTTAAAAGTCTATTGCACAAAGAGTAGTGAAAGAGGAGTAAGTGAGAAAATACAAGCTATTGTTTAATAGCTGAGCTCTTTCATATTAGCTTGTTTAGCTTTATTACTCACTCTAAAAGTGAAGCGTCTCTTATCCTCTTTGTGAATATGCGTTTATTACGGGCTTTGCCCATCACGCCAACAAGCTGAGTGTACAATTTAAAATTCACTGTATGAAATTTCGCCCGTAGGCGTGAAGCTTGCTCACGCGAGAATCAGCGTTTTGGTTTTTTTAATTTTTTACTAATAAAAACACATGAAGATCTATTGCACAAAGAGAAGCGAAAGAGGAGCAAATGAGAAAATACCTTTCAGGACAAGACAGGTATTAAAACAAAAAAGCCGCGCTATTTTACATAGCGCGGCTTTTTAATGAGGCTAAGGGTTACTCAGCGCTCATTGTTTTAGTCATGTCTGAACTAGCACGACCTGCAGGTTTAATTGACCCTGCGCGTAAGCCACTATCAGGAACTAACTCACGTTTATCGTGTGCCATGGCAACTGATGTATGCTTTACGTCGCTATCAGCAACTGGTGTCGGTTGAGCCATAGGTGCGCTTGCAGCCCCTTTGCTAATAACCGTTTTTGCATTGGCATCTTTTTGCTCAGCTACTTCAGTCTCTGCTTTAACAGGCTCAGGTTTCGCTGGTTGCTCAACTACTTCAGGCTCTGCTTTAACAGGTTCTGGTGTTGCTGGTTGCTCAGCTACTTCAGGCTCCGCTTTAACAGGCTCTGGTGTTGCTGGTTGTTCAGCTACTTCAGGCTCTGCTTTAACAGGCTCTGGTGTTGCTGGTTGTTCAGCTACTTCAGGCTCAGCTTTAACAGGCTCTGGTGTTGCTGGTTGCTCAGCTACTTCAGGCTCTGATTTCACAGGCTCAGATGTTGTTATTGGTTGCTCAGTAACAACAACTGGCTCTTCAGCTGTTTCAGGATCAACAGTTTGTACTGCATCGTCATTGGCTGTTGGTTGCTCTGCTTTAGGAGCAGCTTCAACTTTAGCTAAGTCTTCTACAGCTAACGCTTGCTCAACATTTTCTGATGCATCGTTTGAGGTTGGCTGTTCAGCTTTTGCTTTTAGCTCTGCCTCATACTCAGCGGCAGCTTGATCTGCTACTGGCACAAATGCCGGAGCTTCATCTGCTTTTTCTTCTGTAGCTTCACCTTGCTCAGGACGACGGCGACGCTGGCCCGAAGCGCGAAGGTGACGAGGAGAACGGCGTGAACGCGTACGTGTTTGCCCTTGCTCATCTTCAGAGTTTGCTTCGTCAGTTGACGCTGCAGCTACTGGCTTTTCTTCTTGCTCAGGTTGTGCCTTAGGCGCTTGCTCTTTCACAGGTGCAGGTTTTGTTTGCTCTGACTTTTGCTCATTTGCAGTTTGCTTTGCTGCTGGCGCTTGCTCTTGCGCTTTAGGCTGCTCTATTTTAGCTGTTTCAGTGCTTTGCTGTGGTTGCTCAGTCGTATCAGATGCTTTTACTTGCTCAGTATTTTCATCTTGGATACGTATTTTTTTGCGAACATTACGACGTTGACGGCGAACTTTTGGCTTCTGCTCTTTAGGCTCAGTGCTTTGCTTAGCCTCAGTTTCATTCGCTTTTGCGTCTGTTTTTACTTGCTCTTTGTCTGCAGTACGATTGTCGTTATTACGGTTATCGTTACGCTTACGCGAGTTAGGATTACGACGGCGCTTATTGCGGTTCTCGTTTTTCTCTTGGCTTTCGTTCGCGGTAGATTCAGTTTTCACTTCTTCTTCAGCAGGACGTTCACCACGAGGTTTAGAGCGAGAGTTATTACGACGACGCTGGTTGTTATTGCGGCGACGGTTGTCACTGTTACCACGGCGATTGTTATTACGTGTTTGCTGTTGCTTTTCTTGCTCAGCTTTTTCTTTTGCTTGCTTTTCTTCTTCGCTTTCACCAGCAAATAACGACTTAAACCAATTACCAATAGCAGCCAATAGGCCACCTTCAACCTTAGGTACAGCAACAGGCGCTGCTGGTTTGTCTACTTTAGCTTGTGGCGCTGGCGTTGAAGGCATAACAACACCTTTAAGCATCGGCTCTTCACGAACAGGCGCAGCTGCTGGTTTAGCCATTTCGAACGATTCTGGCTCAGGTGCAACAACTTGCTCGTAACTTACTGTTTCTAGTGTTTCGTCTTTACGTAAACGCATCACTTCGTAGTGTGGTGTTTCCATATGTTGATTAGGAATAATAACCACATCACATTTATGATGCTTTTCAATACGATGAACGCTTCTGCGCTGCTCGTTTAATAAATAAGCGGCAACCGCTACAGGCACTTGTGCATTTACTTGTGCTGTGTTGTCTTTAATTGCTTCTTCTTCAATTAAACGCAAAATAGACAAGGCGATAGACTCGTTAGAACGAATAGTACCTTGGCCGCTACAACGCGGACATGGGCCTTGGCTTGCTTCACCTAGTGAAGGTCGCAAACGCTGGCGCGACATTTCAAGTAAACCAAAGCGCGAAATTTTACCAATTTGTACACGCGCACGATCTGGACGAGCGGCATCTTTTAAGCGGTTTTCTACTTCACGCTGATGGCGTGGCGGTGTCATATCGATAAAGTCGATAACAATTAAGCCACCTAAGTCGCGAAGACGTAATTGACGCGCAATTTCATCAGCCGCTTCTAAGTTAGTATTCAGTGCTGTTTCTTCGATATCTCCGCCTTTTGTTGCTTTAGACGAGTTGATATCAATAGAGGTGAGCGCTTCTGTTGGGTCAATTACAATTGAACCACCTGAAGGCAAACGTACTTCACGTTGGAACGCAGACTCAATTTGGCTTTCAATTTGGTAATGCGTAAATAATGGCGTGTCGCCTTGATAAAGCTTTACGCGGCTCATAAAGTCAGGGCGAAAACGCTCAATGTGCGCTTTAGCTTCTTCAAATACACGTGGTTTATCAATTAATATTTCACCAATATCACGACGTAAATAATCGCGAATAGCGCGGAAAATTACATTGCTTTCTTGGTGAATCAAAAACGGCGCTTTAGCACTGTCGGCTGCTTGTTGAATTGCATCCCAATGGACTAAAAGTGCTTTTAAATCGTAGTTTAACTCTTCAAACGATTTGCCAACACCTGCTGTGCGTACAATTAAGCCCATACCTTTAGGAAGTTCTAAACGGCTAAGTGCTTCTTTAAGGTCTGTACGCTCATCGCCTTCAATACGACGAGAAATACCGCCTGCACGAGGGTTGTTTGGCATTAGCACTAAGTAGCTACCCGCTACGCTGATAAAGGTAGTAAGTGCTGCGCCTTTTTGGCCGCGCTCTTCTTTATCAACTTGTACAATTACTTCTTGGCCTTCTTTAATCACGTCGCGAATATTTGGGCGTCCATGAAAAGTGTAACCTTGTGGGAAGTAAGTACGGGCAATTTCTTTTAAAGGAAGGAAACCATGACGATCGGCGCCGTAATCTACGAAAGCCGCTTCTAAAGAGGGTTCAATGCGTGTGATTTTGCCTTTATAAATATTGGCTTTTTTCTGTTCGTGACCTGGGCTTTCTATATCTAAATCATATAGGCGCTGGCCGTCAACCAGTGCTACGCGCATTTCTTCTTGCTGCGTTGCATTGATTAGCATACGTTTCATATTGTTACTCTACTTATTTTTTGTCGCTGACATGACGAAACGTGTTCGCCTGTTCAGTTGTTCCTTTTTTTAGAATGTGCAGCCTCACGACTGGGTCTGTAACGGAACGCTCTGTAATGTGTATGCAGTATTTTTTAAATGCTGGCTAACAATAACGTACGCTTACGTTATTAAATTCTTTATGGTGCTAAAACTGTCGGCTCTTACGCTCTTTACAAGTTTTACCCAGAAGTTGGCCTGTCATATCAATCTTTTTAGTACGTTTATGTTAGGCGCGTAGGGCTCGTTAAGTAACTTAAATACGATGAGTATTTTCTATGTACTTGCGAGCAAAGTTCGCTGCCGAATGTTAATAAACGCTTATTTGCTAGATTTTTAGTTCTAAATAAGCTGCTATACGGTACTACGTGTGAGCAAATGCTGAACAACGTTTTTACGTCGTCACTATCAAACAAATTATTTGTTCATTGCTTTTATTTTTGCATTAAATGTAAATTCATGTTCAAACTTAACCAGTAATATATTACGCGCATTACTGTTAGTTGATCGCACGTGTTAACTGAGTAGGCATAAAAGCTTTGGAAAACTTAACTCGGATCTGTATGATCGGCTACCCAGAATGTGCATCACGAATGTTTTAATGTGTTAAAAAGCACCGTTGTTATTTGCAAATACTAAATATTTGCGCTGCTGATTATCCCACTATTATAACCGTGTTAGCAACTAAATTATTTTACTTAAATCAGTGATTAGGCAATGTCAGAAAAAACCGGCTTACAAGTAACTTTTGTCACAATCAACGAAGACCATTTAGGTCAGCGTATTGATAACTTTCTTATTACCCATTTAAAAGGGGTGCCTAAAAGCGCTGTTTATAAAATTTTACGCAAAGGCGAGGTACGCGTTAATAAAAAGCGTATTAAGCCAGTTTACAAATTACAGCTTGATGATGTAGTGCGTATTCCGCCAATTAAAGTAGCAGAGCGCGAAGAGTTTGTGCCTAAAAAGCTCGATAAAGTGAAGCAATTAGAAGACGCAATACTCTTTGAAGATAAATACCTTATTGTAATTAATAAACCTTCGGGCATGGCTGTACATGGCGGCAGTGGTTTAAGCTACGGTTTAATAGAAGCACTACGCGTATTACGCCCAGATGAACGCAGTTTAGAGCTAGTACATAGGCTTGATAGAGACACATCGGGGTGTTTATTAATTTCAAAGCGTCGCTCGGTACTTACCGCATTACATGAGCAGCTGCGTGAAAAAACAATGGAAAAAAATTACTGGGCGTTGGTAACAGGGCAGTGGGATTCGTCGGTTAAAAATGTGACCGAAGGGCTACGTAAAAACACCCTCAAGTCGGGCGAGCGAGTAGTGCGTGTAGACAATAACGAAGGTAAACCTTCACATACTCGCTTTAGAGTACTTGAGCGTTTTAACGAGTGCTCGTTAGTGCAAGCCTCACCTGTGACTGGACGTACTCACCAAATTCGTGTTCATACACAGTGTAAAGGCCACCCTATTGCGTGCGATGATAAATACGGCGACCAAGGGTTTGATGTATCAATGCGCAAAATAGGCTTAAACCGCTTATTTTTACACGCCCACGATTTAAGCTTTTATCACCCTAAAAACGAAACTACCATGCGCGTAGAGGCGCCGCTTGATAACGCACTTAAAAGTTGTATTTTAAAATTAAGAGATGCTAAAGCGTAATGACCACCGCTGTATTAAAAAAATATAAACTGGTTATTTTTGATTGGGATGGCACTGTAATGGACTCAATTAGCAAAATTGTTAATTGTATTCGTCACAGTGCGTTGGCGCTTAATATTGAGCCGCCGAGCGACACTGCAATTAAAAATATTATTGGTATGTCGCTTGAACTTGCTATTGAGGTGCTATTTCCTGACGATGTAGCGCAGCATCCCGCATTAATTAACGGCTATAAACAGCAATACCGTGTTGATACGACTGCCACCCCTGTATTTGATAATGTAGAAAATGTACTAAGTGCGTTAAAAGCACAAGGGGTTATTTTAGCGATTGCCACCGGTAAAGGGCGTGCTGGTTTAATGCGTTTATTAGAGCAAACTCAGTTAGGGCATTACTTTAGTGCCACGCGCACAAGTGATGAAGCACGCTCTAAACCTTCCCCCGATATGCTTGAACAACTATTAGCTGAATTAGCAATAAATGCCGACGAAGCACTCATGATTGGGGATACAAAAATAGATATGGCCATGGCACAGGCAGCCAACATAGATAGAATTGGCGTTACCATGGGCGTACACAGTGCAGCGCAGTTAAGTGAGTTTAGCCCCGTTGCAACCGTTGATAATTATCAGCAGCTGCAACGCATACTACTTGGCTAAGGTTGCGCGGCGAGTATGTCGAGATTAAACTCAGCCAATAGCTGGCTGAGTTTAATAAGAGGCAAGCCTATTAAGCTATTAGGATCGTCTCCGTTTAATTTTTCAAATAAGCAAATCCCTAATCCTTCACTTTTAAAACTCCCAGCACAGTTATAAGGCTGCTCTGCATCGCAGTAGGCTTCTACTTGCTCTTTGATGAGTGTTCTAAATACTACTTCAAAAGGCTCTATTAACGTTTTTGCTTTATCGCTAGCAATATCGTAAACACATAGGCCAGTTAAAAACGTAACAGTTTGGCCGCTAAACAAAGAAAGCTGCTTTATGGCGTTTTCTTTATTATGAGGTTTACCAAGTATTTGCCCATCAAATACGGCCACTTGGTCGGAGCCGATTGCAAGGCCTTTAACAAAATGATCGCAAGCGGCACGCGCTTTACGCTCGCTTAGGCGCTTAACAAGTTGCTCAGGGGTTTCGTTTGGTATGGCGGTTTCGTCAATATCAGGCGAAAAAGTACTAAATGGCAGATTAAATTTTTGCAATAAAGACTGCCTAAATGGCGAGCTTGACGCTAATATAAGCGGGTGCTTCATAAATTATTATCCTAATTAAAATTAGTTTGAGTTAGGATAAATCAGATCCGTAATGAAAACACGTGAAAAACCATGTAAAAATGCTTTTTTGCTTTGACTAACCAATTAACTATCTATATGATGCAGCCCCTATGCAAAAGGTAAAAATTCCCATCACTCTTCATCCTGGGAAAGCAGCGCAACACCGTTTAACTTACGATGGTATTGTACCGCTTGAAAAACTTGCTCGTTTACGAGGTGTTGTACAGGAAGAAGTAGGTGAAATAGCGGTAAAAATTCAGTGCAAAACCGATGAGCAAGGTTTAGTTGTGATTAGTGGCAATTTGTCTACACACGTAACTGTAACTTGTCAGCGTTGTAATGATGATTTAGGGTTGGATTTGGATCAAGACTTTATGTATTCGCCTGTTGGTTTGGATGCTGAGTCAGATGATCTTCCTGAAGTCTACGATGAAGTAGCGCTTGATGATAACGGTGAAATTAACGTGTTTGAGTTAATCGAAGACGAGCTAATTTTAGCAGTGCCATTAGTGCCTACACACAACGAAGCTTCGTGCAATTACTCATCAAAGCCTGCTAGCTTTGGTGTACTAAAGGCGGAAGATGATAAACCAAATCCATTTGATATTTTGAAACAACTTAAGAAAGATTCTTAGGAGAAGACTAATGGCTGTACAAAAAAGCAAAAAGTCTCGTGCAAGACGCGGCATGCGCCGTTCACACGATGCGATCAACGGTCCAACTTTAACAGTTGACCAAACTTCAGGTGAGACTCATCGTCGTCACCATGTAACTGCTGACGGTTACTACAAAGGCGTTCAAGTAATTTCTAACTAAGAGATTGCTTTATGCTGACTAATCTAACCATAGCGTTAGATATGATGGGGGGCGATTATGGCCCCCGTTCATCTATCCCCGCTGCCGTTTACGCAGTAAATGCTCATGCCAATTTAACACTCATTTTATGTGGCAACGAGCAAGTAATTACTAATCAATTAGAATCCCTCGATTCACTTTCACACCCACGTTTAATTATTCGCCATTGCAGCGAAGTTGTCACTAATGCTTGCGAACCCGCTTTAGCTGTGCGTTCAAAAAAAGACTCCTCTATGCGTGTCGCCCTTGATTTAGTTAAATCGGGTGAAGCACAAGCCTGTGTAAGCTCGGGTAACACCGGCGCTTTATTTTTTATGGCTCATTACGTATTAAAAATGCTGCCTGGCGTTAAACGCCCCGCATTAATATCGGCCGTTCCTACAGAGCGAAAAAATCCAGTTTATCTGCTTGATTTAGGCGCTAATGTGCATTGTGATTCAGAAATACTTTATCAATTTGGCATTATGGGCTCGGTAGTAGCAGGCCAAGCTCTTGGCTGCGATAACCCTAAAGTGAGTTTACTTAATATTGGCTCAGAAGACATAAAAGGCCATGAAGCCATAAAGCAAGCAGCGCAGCTTATGCAGCAAAGCCCTTATATTAATTACACGGGTTACAGTGAAGGCAGTGATATTTTTTCGGGTAAAGCCGATGTCATTGTGTGTGAAGGGTTTGTCGGAAACGTTGCATTAAAAACCTGCGAAGGCATTGCTAAACTGATCATGAAAAAGTTTACAAGCGCCCTAGAAAAGCACTTAATTTACAAATGCATGGCGTTTATTTTAAGTCCTATCATAAAAAAACTCTATAATCGGGTGAACCCCGACCAGTATAACGGCGCTTCTCTGGTAGGATTGCGCGGTATTGTCGTTAAAAGCCATGGAAATGCATCAGCAAAAGCATTTCAAGCAGCAATCGATGAAGCGGTAAAAGAGGTTGAACGTCAACTTCCAGATAAAATAGCCGCTATTTTCGAAAAAACACATTCTAAAAACTCGGCGGCCGAATAACGTTTAGGTGCCGTAGTTACACTAAATTTTTGTTTAATTAAAAAGAGCAAAGTATGGCACAAAAAATTGCACTTCTATTTCCTGGTCAGGGCTCACAAAGCGTTGGCATGTTAAGCGAGCTACTAGAGAGCTCTGACATTGTAAAAGCAACCTTTAACGAAGCGTCAAGCGCACTTGGCTACGATTTAGCAGCGCTTGTACTAAATGGCCCAGAAGAAGAACTTAATCAAACTCACCGCACTCAACCTGCTTTATTAACAGCAAGCGTGGCAATTTACCGCCACTGGTTAGCTGCAAACCCAGATGTGGATGTGGTTATGGCTGGTCACAGCTTAGGTGAATACTCTGCATTGGTATGTAGTGACGTCATTAGCCTAGGTGAAGCGGTAAAACTTGTTGAAAACCGTGGCTTATACATGCAAGAAGCTGTACCTGCGGGCGTAGGCTCTATGGCTGCCATTATTGGTTTAGGCGATGAGCAAATAAAAACAGCATGTGAAGAGTCTGCACAAGGCGAGGTTGTTTCACCGGTAAATTATAACTCACCAGGGCAAGTTGTTATTGCAGGGCATAAAGCTGCTGTTGATAGAGCTTCACAAGCGTGTAAAGATGCCGGCGCAAAACGTGCCTTACCACTGAGTGTAAGCGTGCCTTCACATTGTGAACTAATGAAACCAGCGGCTGAAAAACTTGCCAACGATTTAGCCGCTTTAACATTTAATACACCTAAGTGTGATGTAATTAATAATGTTGATGTAAAAGCACAAAGCTCGGCTGATGCAATTAAAGATGCATTGGTACGTCAACTATACAGCCCAGTTCGTTGGACAGAAACAGTACAGGCTTTAGTTGCTCAAGGCATTACGCAAAGCTACGAATTTGGCCCAGGTAAAGTATTAACTGGCCTAGCAAAACGAATTGATAAAGCAATGGTATGTGGCTCAGTAAATGACGCTGCTGCTATCGACGCTGCAAAATAAGAGAATATAAAATGACTAATTTATTTTCATTAGAGGGCAAAGTTGTCCTAATTACTGGCGCAAGCCGTGGTATTGGTAAAGCAATTGCAAACACTTTAGTAGCGCAAGGCGCAAAAGTAGCAGGTACTGCTACGAGTGAGTCAGGCGCGGCTAAAATTAGCGATTACTTAGGTGATAACGGTAAGGGTTATGCTTTAAACGTAACCGATCCTGCATCGATTGAGGCGACATTAGCAGCAATAAAAGCCGACTTAGGCGATGTTGACGTACTTGTAAATAACGCAGGTATTACCCGTGATAATTTATTAATGCGTATGAAAGACGGTGAGTGGGACGATATTATCGACACTAACTTAAGCTCTATCTTCCGTTTATCTAAAGCGGTATTACGCCCAATGATGAAGAAAAAGAACGGCCGTATTATTAATATTGGCTCAGTTGTGGGCACTATGGGTAATGCAGGCCAAGCTAACTACGCGGCAGCTAAAGCGGGTGTTATTGGCTTTTCTAAATCGCTTGCACGCGAAGTTGCATCGCGCGGCATTACAGTAAATGTAGTAGCCCCTGGTTTTATTCAAACTGATATGACCGATGAGCTAACAGAAGATCAAAAAGCGGCCACCCTTGCTAATGTACCAGCAGGTCGATTAGGTCAGCCTGATGAAATAGCAGCGGCAGTGTGTTATTTAGCATCTGACGCCGCTGCGTATGTATCTGGCGAGACTTTGCATGTAAATGGCGCGATGTACATGGTTTAACCGCCATTGTTAAAAGTAAATGCTAAAAATAACTTAAGTAAGTGACCTCAAAAACATTGAAATTTTTATGTTCTTGCTTTAAACATACTTGAAATCGCTGTGAAAATAAGCGATAAAAGACAAAACAAACACTCAGAGGTTTGACCAGACAATTATTTATGGTCAAATCATTGAATCAGAGAATTATGCGGCGTAAACTACGCCGCAATCTGAAAATAACGCATTGGCGTTTTTAATAAAGGAAAGAAGAATGAGCGATATCCAAGAACGCGTAAAAAAAATTATCATCGAACAGCTAGGTGTTAAAGAAGAAGAAGTTAAAAACGAAGCTTCTTTCGTAGACGACCTAGGTGCAGATTCTCTTGATACTGTTGAACTAGTTATGGCTCTTGAAGAAGAGTTTGATACTGAGATCCCAGATGAAGAAGCTGAAAAGATCACTACAGTACAATCTGCAATCGATTACGTATCAGCTCACGCTGAGTAATTAATCGCATATTAAAGGCAGCATTCGCTGCCTTTAATCTATATATCCAAACCACCTCAAAGTTCATGATTCAAATTCACCCGCTTTTACTCTCTACTGCATTCATTTGTAATAGCACATCTTTAGTTGAATTTGAGACTCGCACTTTGAGGTCGCTTGGGTATGAATTCCCTTTGTAATGCCAATAGATTTGAACTTAGTAAGTTAAACGACTTACTAAAATAATACTATTTTAATCAATTGGTTTAAATATCCCTTATTGGAGGCAAACCGTGGCTAAACGTCGAGTCGTCGTAACTGGCTTAGGAATGTTGACGCCGCTAGGTAATGATGTGCAATCTACCTGGCAAGGCTTATTAGATGGTAAAAGTGGTATACAAAATATAACCCACTTTGATACATCAAAATTTGGTACTAAATTCGCTGGACTCATAAATGACTTTGATGCAACTGCATACATGTCAGCGAAAGATACTAAAAAAATGGACTTATTTATTCAGTACGGCATTGCAGCGGGTGTTCAAGCCTTTCAAGACTCAGGTCTTGAAGTTACTGAACAAAACGCAACACGTATTGGTGTTGCAGTAGGTTCAGGCATTGGTGGATTGACCCTAATTGAAGAAAACCACATAAAGCTACTTAACAGTGGCCCACGTAAGCTTTCTCCATTTTATGTGCCATCAACCATTATTAATATGATCTCGGGCCATTTATCAATGATGCATGGTTTACGTGGTCCTAATATTTCTATTGTGACGGCATGTACTACAGGCCTGCACAATATTGGCCATGCAGCGCGTATGATTGCTTACGGCGATGCCGATGCGATGGTTGCCGGTGGCGCAGAAAAAGCCTGTACACCTATTGGTATGGGTGGCTTTAATGCTGCACGTGCGCTTTCTACCCGTAACGACGACCCACAAGCTGCGTCGCGTCCGTGGGATAAAGACCGCGATGGTTTTGTACTATCTGATGGTGCAGGTGTTGTTGTAGTAGAAGAGTATGAACACGCTAAAGCCCGTGGCGCTAAAATTTATGCTGAGCTTGTTGGCTTTGGTATGAGCGGTGATGCGTATCACATGACCTCGCCACCGGAAGATGGTGCAGGTGCGGCACTTGCTATGCAAAATGCATTAAACGATGCACAAGTAAATGCAGACCAAGTTGGTTACATTAACGCACACGGTACATCAACTAATGCAGGCGACAAAGCCGAAACGCAAGCTGTTAAAACTATTTTTGGCAGTGCAGCTAAAGATGTAATGGTTGGCTCGTCTAAATCGATGATGGGGCACCTATTAGGTGCAGCGGGTTCTGTAGAGTCTATTATTTCTATTTTATCGCTGGCCGATCAAAAAGTATCGCCCACCATTAACCTAGACAACCCAGATGAAGGCTGTGACTTAGATTACATAGCCCACACTGCACGTGATGCAAAACTCGATTTTGCACTGTGTAACTCATTTGGTTTTGGTGGGACTAATGGCTCGTTGCTATTTAAAAAGGTATAATCCTTTTTAACAACGAACCACATTATAAGAGCTCAGTTGTTTAACTGGGCTTTTTTTATGCAAGCCATTCAATATGCAAACAATAATAACAACCGATGATACTAGTGCGATTAATACACGGGATAGAGGCCTTAACTACGGTGATGGTTTTTTTACCACTGCCAAAGTAACTGCAGGGCACGTAGAGCATTGGCAATACCATAAAGCACGTTTGATAGAATGCGCCGAGCGTTTAGCGTTTCCTGCCATTAATTTTACTGAGCTTGAGCAGCATATTAAAACAGCCATTACTGGCTGCAAATTAAATGTCCTTAAAGTAGTTGTTACCCGCGGAGAAGGTGGGCGAGGTTATGGATTACCACAACACACCCATTTAACCATTTTAATTACAGTATCAGTGTTTCCACAAAACTACTCAGCATTAGCTAAAAGCGGAGTAAGTTTAGCTCTCAGCCCAATAAAATTAGCATCTCAGCCATTACTTGCAGGCTTAAAAACGCTTAACCGTTTAGAGCAAGTGCTTATTAAAAATGCCATGGCATCTCAACAGTGCGACGATGTTTTAGTGCTCGATCATCAAAACAATGTCATTGAAGCGTCAGCCGCTAATGTGTTTGCAATTGGCAATAATACACTCTACACACCTAGCCTTGAGCAATGCGGTATAAAGGGGGTTTATCTGCAATCGTTATGTGATAAATTAGCGGTTGAATTTAAGCACGTTAGCCTAAATGAGCTAACCCAAGCACGCGCTGTATTTATATGTAATAGTTTAATGGGTGCAGTGCCTGTTAACCGTATTGAGCAACACCCCTTTAATGTTGAGCAGAGCATGCGTTTATTAAATGAATTACTAGCCAAGGAGGCTAAGTGTTAAAAGTTATTTTATCGGTATTATTGTTAGCTTTAGTGACAACGCTAGTAGGGTATCAACAATTACAAGCAACAATAACAAGCCCGCTAAATATAGCTACCCCTGTGCAATTTGAAGTAAAAAAAGGTATGGGCTTTAACCAACTTTGTAAGCAATGGGAGGCTAATGATTGGTTAAAAAGTTGCTGGCGTTACCAAGTGATTGCAAAGCTTGACCCAACGCTAACCGATTTAAAAGCAGGTTTATACCAACTAACTAATACAAGTGTTATAAATAACATAAAAAAAATAAACAACGGTGAACAAATTAGCTTTAGCTTTACCATTATTGAAGGGCAAAACTTACGGGAAGTATTAGCTGCCATTAATAGCGCGCCGCATTTAACTAATAACTTAAATACAGAGCAACTTTCGCAGCAAATAGTAGGCGAAAAAGGCCATTTAGAAGGGTGGTTATTTCCAGATACGTACCATTACCACAGCGGTGATACGGCTAGTAGTTTACTAAAGCGAGCAGCCGTTAAAATGCAGCAAACACTTGAGCAAGCATGGCCAAAGCGCGCAAAAAATCTACCCTATAAAAACGCATATGATGCGCTAATTATGGCCTCTATTATTGAAAAAGAAACCGGCCTTGCCAGTGAGCGCCCGCTAATAGCCGCTGTATTTATAAATAGATTAAACGCCAATATGCGCCTTCAAACAGACCCAACCGTAATATACGGCCTAGGAGCGGATTTTGACGGCGACATTAAGCGAAAAGATTTACGCGATTACACACCCTATAACACGTATCGTATTAACGGGCTGCCGCCTACACCCATTGCCATGCCCTCAAAAGCCGCTATTTTAGCAGCGCTTAACCCACCGCAATCAGAGTATGTTTACTTTGTGGCTAAGGGCGATGGCAGTCATCAATTTTCAACCACGTTAAAGCAACACAACGCGGCAGTTAAAACGTATATATTAAATAAAACGAATTAAACCTTATATGAAACCAAAATTTATTGTTATTGAAGGCCTTGAAGGTGCGGGCAAATCAACGGCTATTTCGTTATGCCAAGACTTTTTAAACAAAAAACAAATAGACTTTATTAACGTGCGCGAGCCTGGAGGCACGCCGCTTGCGGAGTCTTTACGAACGCTTGTAAAAGCAGAGCACAAAGAAGACATAGCCTTTGAAACCGAATTACTTATTATGTACGCAGCGCGCTCGCAACTTATGCATAATGTAATTAACCCAGCACTTAATAACGGGCAGTGGGTATTAGCCGATCGTCACGACTTGTCATCTCAGGCTTACCAAGGAGGCGGGCGCGGCATTAGCGCTAATACCTTATCGTCTTTGTCGTCTATGGTGTTAAAAGGGTTAAAACCTGATTTAACCATTTACCTAGATATAGACCCAGTAATCGGTCTTGAGCGTGCTAAAGGACGTGGTGAGCTTGATAGGATAGAGCAAGAGGCCATAGAGTTTTTTCAGCGTACGCGTATGCGTTATGTTGAGCTGGCAAATGACGATAGCTCAATAAAAACGGTTGATGCCAATCAAAGTATTGATAAAGTACATCGCGATATAACCAACGTACTACGCACCTTTTTTGAAGGGTTAAAATAGTAATGGCATTGCCGTGGCTTAATAGCGTAGAGCAACAGCTCGCGCAAAGTTACAAAGCACAGCGTTTTCATCATGCGCAGCTATTATGCGGGCCTATTGGAGTAGGAAAGTTTGAGCTAAGCGAACAATTAGCAAATAGTTTGTTATGCCAAAATATTAATACCCACATGCAGCGCGAAAACAGCACGCTTAGCCCGTGCGGCCAATGTAAAAGTTGTGCTTTAACGCTTGCCGGAAACCACCCAGACAAACGCTTAACGCAAGTTGAGGGGCAAAGCATTGGTGTAGACGATATTCGCGCGATAAGCGATTTTATGAACCACTCTGCTGCGCAAAATGGTAATAAAGTAGCCATTATAGAAAACTGCGAAAAAATGACCACGGCTGCGGCAAACGCATTACTAAAAACGCTAGAAGAGCCCAGCAATAGTCGCTTTTTAATTTTAACAACAAGCAATACCGCGCAGTTACCTGCCACTATTTTAAGCCGCTGCGCCAAAACAGACATTAAAGTAACTAACCCCAATGAAGCCAAAAGCTGGTTAGCCAACTTAAATATAAATGATCATGTGTGGTTACCTTTATTTTATACGCAACCACTGTTAATTAAACAGTGGCAAGCGCAAGATCAACTGCAACACATTGATACTTTATATAAATTTGCAACTGAGTTTAAACAAAGCCATAATTTTAGTCCGCTTGTTAATATAATTAATAAACAACCTGAGCTAATACGCATTTTTACATTATTTTTAAGCGAGCAATTAAAACAGCAGCTTATAAAAGGTTTAAGTTTTGACGCGTACCAAAGTGCGCAGCAAGCGGTGAATGAATTTTTACAAAATAGCACAGAGGTACTCGGGCTTAATTTACCTCTAGCAGTGTCGCGTTTAGCGCATGCCCTGCGTCACATTTAATAGGAATACTTATGCAAGAGCTTTTAGTTGATGTAGACAACCTTGACGAACTTTACCGCTGCTACATGCCATATTTAAAACAAGGGGGCCTTTTTGTGCGTACCAACATGCGCTACGAAATTGGCTACTCGTTAGCACTAAGAGTGACGTTACCAGATGCGCTAGAAGATGACGTTGTAACGGGTAAAGTTGCATGGATAACGCCTCAAGGCGCACAAAGCTCTAACCCACCCGGTATAGGGATTAGCTTTTTAGATGACAAAACAAATCTAAACGCTAAAATCGAAAAGCTATTAGGCACTATGTTAAACTCTGGTAACCCAACATATACCATGTAGCTTAATGGGCTATTTTGCCCGTTAAATCGTAATACCAATGTGCTTAATTAAGTAATTTTTTTTGGTAATAAAATCGGTGCAATAACAAACTAAAAACTTCGGTATTTAGTCGTTTTAAATTAGAAATTTTAACGCTGTTAGCGCCAGTTTTAACCTCTAAAATTGATTAACTCTTATTGTGGATTGGTAAAATTAACACCCAAAACAATACAGGCCGTATAGTGATTGTAGATTCTCATTGCCATTTAGATCGTCTTGATTTTGACAAACTAGATTTAAACTTAGATCAAGTACTCGACAACGCCCGCGCAAAGCAAGTAGAGCA
>NZ_DCYU01000100.1:0-3043 GCF_002331165.1 Pseudoalteromonas sp. UBA2102 | reverse complement strand
AACAACTAAATAGCGAATTTTTTGCCTTGCTATCAACACGTTTATCCATCCTCAAAATAGATCACTTAATTATGCGGATTGGTATAAAAGGACGTTTTATGAAGATGTTACTGTTAGCGTTTATATTTTTGGTGGCGCAATTTAATGTACTGGCATGCACTAAAACATTAAAAATGGGCACCAACGAAACCAACTGGGCGCCCTATTTAATTAAACAAGGCAACGCCTTTGTTGGCGCAGAGGTAGATACGGTTAACGCTGTTTTTAAAAATTCGCCTTTTTGTATTGAGTGGGTTTATTTTCCGAGCTTATCGCGGGTTCAGCAAGAGCTAAAAACAGGCCATATTGATATTACCTTTGCGGCAAGTTATACAAAAGAGCGCTCCGAGTACTCTTATTTTACTGATGTGTATCGCGATGAAGTTATGCTACTTTATAAGCATGAAAACGCCAAAGATGTAATTAATTTGGCGGCGCTTTTTGAACGTGGCTTTATTGTTGGCGTTAACAGAGGCAGCTTTTTTGGCGCTGAGTTTGAAAAAATAAGAAAACACTACCCCAACCAAATAGTACTTACAGCAGATGCAAATACGCGCTTTGGTATGCTTAACAAAAAGCGAGTTGACTACGTGATTGACGACTCTGTTGTTGCAAAATATTTTGCTCAGCGCTACAGCACCATTTTGCCGGTAAAAACGGCGCCAGCTATTAATGTTAATGGCGTACATTTTATGATGAGTAAACAGTCGGTCACGCTTGACGAAGTAGCTGTAATTAATCGCCTTATTAAAAATAATAAAGCGGCCATAGAGCGCATTTACAAACCCTATTAACCCGCGGCTTTACACTTATATAGATTCATAGCCCAACGTGCTGCCAGTTTAGGTATGTATCTTTTACCTTTCATTACCATGGGGGGATCTGTATAATTCGCCAGCTAATTTACCCTATTGCTTGGTCTTGTTTGTGGCGTTTTGCTGCAGTTGGCCCCTGTCAGTACTCATTCTAGGACTAACTTTTTGATCTCCACCGCAAATATTACGATGCAGTTTGGCGCAGAGCCGTTATTTGAAAACATTTCAGCTAAATTTGGTAACGGTAACCGTTACGGTTTAATTGGCGCTAACGGCTGTGGTAAGTCGACCTTCATGAAAATTTTAAGCGGTGCGCTTGTGCCAAGTGCGGGTAATGTGTCGATTACGCCAGGGCTTAAAGTAGGTAACCTAAGCCAAGACCAGTTTGCGTTTGAACAATACAGCGTTGTAGATGCCGTAATTATGGGCGACGTAGAGCTTTGGAAAGTAAAGCAAGAGCGCGACCGTATTTACTCATTACCCGAAATGAGCGAAGAAGACGGCATGAAAGTGGCCGACCTTGAAAGCGTTTTTGCCGAAATGGATGGTTACACAGCCGAAAGCCGCGCTGAAGAAATACTATTAGAAGCGGGTATAGATAAAGAGTTTCATTATGGGTTAATGGCAAACGTTGCCCCAGGTTGGAAATTACGTGTGCTTTTAGCGCAGGCGCTGTTTGCAAACCCAGACATACTGCTACTCGATGAGCCTACCAATAACTTGGATATTCATACCATTACGTGGTTAGCTAATGAGCTTAATAAACGTAAATGCACCATGATTATTATTTCCCATGACCGCCACTTTTTAAATTCGGTATGTACTCACATGGCCGACATTGATTACGGTGAGCTGCGTATTTACCCAGGTAACTACGAAAAGTTTTTAGAAGCGGCAGGCTTACAGCGAGAGCAATTATTAGCCGAAAACGCTAAAAAGAGCGCTGAGATTGACGAGCTTCAAGACTTTGTTAACCGTTTTGGTGCTAACGCGTCTAAAGCTAAACAAGCCAGTTCGCGTGCTAAAAAAATGGATAAAATTAAGCTTGATGAAGTTAAAGCGTCAAGCCGTATGAGTCCATCGCTAAGTTTTGACGAAGGCAAAAAAATGTACCGCCAAGCGCTTGAAGTTAATAAACTTGGCCACGGTTTTGATGGCGAAACATTGTTTAGCGGCGGCGACTTTTTACTAGAAGCTGGCGCAAAGCTTGCGGTTATTGGCGAAAACGGTGTGGGTAAAACTACCTTTTTACGCTGTTTAGTAAACGAGCTTAAAAGTAATGAAGGCGAAATTAAGTGGTCAGAAAACGCTAGCTTTGGCTACTGCCCGCAAGACAGCACAAAAGATTTTGATAACGATTTAACGTTATTTGATTGGATGTCGCAATGGCGTACAGCCAAGCACAACGATTTAATGGTTCGCGGCATGTTAGGGCGTTTGTTGTTTACCGCCGACGATTCAAACAAAAAAGCACGTAACTGTTCAGGTGGTGAAAAAAACCGTTTGTTGTTTGGTAAGTTAATGATGCAAGACGTAAACGTACTTGTAATGGACGAGCCAACCAACCACATGGATATGGAAGCCATTGAAGCGCTAAACAATGCACTTAAAGACTTTGCGGGTACGCTTATTTTTGTAAGCCACGACCGCGAGTTTGTATCGTCTTTAGCTACACGCATTATTGATATTAAAGACAAGCAGGTCATTGATTTTCAAGGTACGTTTGACGAATACCTAGCTAGCATAGAAGAGAAAAAAATCGCTTAAGTTGTAGCAGCGATTTTATATCGCGTCTGTTTTAGGTATAAGCTTTTAGGTTTAAGCTTTTAGGTTTCAAAAACTAAAAATAGAGCCTAAACCATTTTAAAAAGGTGCTGTTTAGCGCCTTTTTTTGTGGGTGTATGAATAGGTGGGTACGCATTGTTTTAGCCATAATAAGCTAAACCCTGCTCTGTAGACGCACAGCTTGCTGGCGTTTTAAAAGCAACGCTTTTACCTAAGTGTAACCACCTTTTCCAAAGCCATGAGAAGCTACGTTTCTAACGTGAGCAAGCTCAACGTCTACAAGTCAAACTAACGCCGGAGCTAACCTCTACCTTGTAGACGCACAGCTTGCTGGCGTTTAAAAGCAACGCTTTTACCTAAGTGTTACCACCTTTGCTAAGGCCATGAGAAGCTGCGCTTCTAAC
>NZ_DCYU01000105.1:0-30396 GCF_002331165.1 Pseudoalteromonas sp. UBA2102 | reverse complement strand
TACTTCGTGCGTTAGGGTATCAATTCCCATCGCTTCTAGTGAGCCTAGGTAAAGCTCTTGAATGTTATCTGGTGATGGCTTTAAAACTACCTGAAATTGGTAGTAATGTTGTAAGCGATTAGGGTTTTCGCCGTAGCGGCCATCGGTAGGACGGCGACACGGTTGTACGTATGCGCTCGACATTGGCTCAGGGCCAATAGATTTTAAGAATGTTTGCGGGTGAAATGTCCCTGCGCCCACTTCCATATCAAGTGGTTGAATAATGACACAGCCTTGCTGCGCCCAATAATCCTGTAAAGCCAGGATCAAACCTTGAAAGGTTTTAACGTCATATTTTTGCATATTTGGCTTTTTACTATCTGAAAGTAGCGTGAAAATTACCCTCAGTATACCTTGTGCACACGCAGGTTTTAAGCAGTTTGTGCGGTTGTTAAAATAAAAAAGGAGCCATTAGGCTCCTTTTAAGATGTAAGTATAATTTTTTACACGTCTAAGTTAACTACGCGAAGTGCGTTGGTTTCTATAAACTCACGACGAGGCTCAACTTGATCGCCCATTAATGTTGCAAACAATTGATCTGCCGCTACAGCATCTTCAATTGTTACTTGTAACATACGACGAGCTGAAGGATCCATTGTGGTTTCCCACAGTTGGCTAGGGTTCATTTCGCCTAATCCTTTATAGCGCTGAATATAGATCCCGCGCTTAGATTCTGCGATCAACCATTCCAAAGCATCCACAAAGTTATCAACAGGTTTTGTTTTCTCACCACGTTGAACATATGCGCCTTCTTTTAAGATGTTTGCGATCTTCGTGCCAGTCACAGCAATGCGTTGGTAGTCACGTGAGGCAATAAAGTCGTAATGTAATACGTGTGCTTTATCCACACCGTGCTGACGAATATTCACAACCGGGAAGTACAAGTTGCGCTCTGCATCATGCTCAGTACCCGCATGGAAAATTGTCGCATCTTCATCACGTTCAACTAAGTCGTCAACTAGCTCTTTAGTCCACTCAATTACTTTAGCTTCGTTAGATAAGTCTTCTACTTTTAACTCGCTTTGGTAAATCAAACGTTCCATTACCGTGTTAGGGTATTTACGTTTTAAGCGCTCAATGACTTTAACTGTGTTTTGGTAATCTTGTACTATTTGCTCAAGCGCTTCACCTTCAATTGCACTTGCATCTTCGCTTGTGTAAAGCGCTGCATTATTTAGTGCAAGTGATGTTAGGTAATCTACTAGTGCAGGATCGTCTTTAATATAACGCTCTTGCTTACCTTTTTTCACTTTATAAAGTGGCGGTTGTGCAATGTAAATATAACCACGCTCAACAATTTCTGGCATTTGGCGATAGAAGAATGTTAGTAGCAATGTACGAATGTGAGAACCATCCACGTCCGCATCGGTCATGATAATGATGCTGTGGTAACGTAGTTTTTCTGGGTCATATTCATCACGGCCAATACCACAACCTAGGGCTGTTATTAGCGTCGCTACTTCTTGTGAAGAAAGCATCTTATCAAAGCGTGCTTTCTCTACGTTCAAGATTTTACCTTTAAGTGGTAAAATTGCTTGGTTTTTACGATTACGACCCTGCTTGGCTGAACCGCCAGCTGAGTCACCCTCCACTATGTATAGTTCAGATAATGATGGGTCTTTTTCTTGGCAGTCAGCTAATTTACCAGGTAAACCTGCTAAATCCATAGCGCCTTTACGACGAGTCATTTCACGGGCTTTACGCGCCGCTTCACGTGCTCGTGCTGCATCAATAATTTTACCAACAACAATTTTGGCATCCATTGGGTTTTCTAATAAGAAATCAGAAAACTTTTCAGCCATTGCTTGCTCAACCGCAGATTTAACTTCGCTTGATACTAGCTTGTCTTTAGTTTGTGATGAGAACTTAGGATCAGGTACTTTAACACTTACAACCGCAGTTAAGCCTTCACGCGCATCATCGCCCGTTGCGTTACTGGTTGTTTTAGCTTTTTTGTTAAAGCCTTCTTTTTCCATGTAGTTATTAAGTGTACGTGTTAGCGCAGATCTAAAGCCGGCTAAGTGAGTACCACCATCACGTTGTGGAATGTTATTAGTAAAACAGTAAATGTTTTCTTGGAAGCCATCGTTCCACTGCATTGAAACTTCAACGCTAATACCATCTTCTTCACGCTCGTGAGTAAAGTGGAATACACCTTTATGTACTGGTGTTTTATTGCGGTTTAAGTATTCAACAAACGCTTGAATACCGCCATCATATTTAAAGTGGTCGGTTTTATTTTCTTCGCGTTCATCAGTTAAGATGATGCTTACACCAGAGTTCAAAAACGATAGCTCGCGTAAACGCTTAGCTAAAATATCATAATGAAAATCAAGGTTTGTAAATGTTTCGCCACTTGGCCAAAAACGCAGTTCAGTACCCGTAGTGTCAGCATCTCCAATAACAGTTAATGGAGCGTTAGGTACGCCCATGCTGTAAGTTTGCTCGTGCAATTTACCTTCACGACGAATAGTAAGGGTTAGTTTTTCTGATAATGCATTTACTACCGATACACCAACACCGTGTAAGCCACCTGATACTTTATACGAGTTATCATCAAACTTACCACCGGCATGAAGTACCGTCATGATAACCTCGGCAGCAGACACACCTTCTTCTTCATGGATAGAAGTTGGGATACCACGACCGTTATCTCTTACAGAGACTGAACCGTCTAAGTGAATCGTTACATAAATATCATCACAATGACCTGCTAAGGCTTCATCGATAGAGTTATCAACGACCTCAAACACCATGTGGTGTAAGCCTGTGCCATCATCGGTGTCCCCTATATACATTCCAGGACGCTTTCTTACTGCGTCTAATCCTTTAAGTACTTTAATACTCGACGAATCATAATTCTCAGACATGGTTAATCCCACTTATCTTGTTATTAGGTTGCCATGTTTCACGTGGAACATTTGTAGTTCTCGTTGCATGGGTTCCACCACAGCAGAAATACTTTCAGACAAAATTGAAGAAATAAAAATTTGAGAACTGCAATGAGCCAATAATTGTCCCACTTTCTCTTTTGTATCTTCGCCTAACTCTGAAGGTAGATCATCTATTAGCAATATAGATTGCTTATCTGTCTCTGACTCAATTAAACTATTTTGCGTTACTTTTAACGCATAAAGCAATAACTTCAATTGACCGCGTGAAAACGTATTCTCTACGCTGTTGCCAGCGACACTAAAACTAAAATCGGCCTTATGAGGGCCTTTACTTGTAAAACCTTGGCGAGCGTCTCGCTCAAAGTTTTGCTCTAATGCATCACTCAAAGACTCACTGTCTTTCCAGCCTGCATTAAAGTTGATTTCTAAATCGCGTATAAGCGTTAATTCTGCACACATTTTATCAAAAAACTGCTGCTTAAACCTACTTATATACGCCATTCTTAATTTATTTATTTGTTCTGCCAGTCTAACAAATTCTTTGTCCCAAAACCTAATTTGGTCAAAATAATTCTTTGGCTTACTTTTTAATAATGCATTGCGTTGTTTAAGCACTTTATTAAACGATTGCCATAAATAAAAAAACTCATGTTCCACGTGGAACAAACCCAAATCTAAAAACTTACGTCGCTCTTTTGGGCCCCCAAAAAACAATGAATAGCTTTCGGGTGTAATAATTTGCACAGGCATTAACTGCGCAAGTTCAGAGATTTTTCTACTGGCTTTGCCTTGTATTTTTAAATTAGTTTCACCACTTTGGGTTTTACTAATCCCAATAGGAATAGACAAGTCGTGTAGCGCTTTGCGGCCATGTATTACAAACAGATCTTGCTGATGTTGAATAATACTTTTATGTTTAGGTGTTCGAAAAGATTTGCCGTGAGAAAGGTAATAAATAGCCTCTAAAAGGCTGGTTTTTCCGCTGCCGTTTTCACCATAAATTATATTAACGCCGTTGACTGGTTCTAGCGTCAGTGCCTCAATATTACGAAAATACTTGAGGCTCAAGTGACTTAAACTCATTTATAATGGGTATCTTATAATCGCATAGGCATAACCACGTACATTGCTTCTTCATCGCCTGCACCTTCAATAAGTGCACTGCTGTTTGAATCTGCTAATGTAAATAGTACATCTTCTGTTTTTAGTGTATTTAGTACATCTAATACATACGATACATTAAAACCAATTTCTAGCTCATCACCCTCATACATTACTTCTACTATTTCCTCAGCCTCTTCTTGCTCAGGGTTATTAGCCGTAATTTTAAGTAAGCCATTGGCAAGGTTTAAACGCACACCTCTAAATTTTTCGTTAGATAAAATAGACACGCGTTGAAACGCATTACGTAACCATTCACGGTTAGCAGTAATTACTTTATCTCCACCACGTGGTAATACGCGGCGGTAATCCGGGAAGCGGCCATCCACTAACTTACTTGTAAAAGTAAATTCCACATCGATAATACGAATATGGTTAGCGCCAAATTGAATAGTAACTAATTCTTCATCGGCAACCATAAGGCGCATAATTTCTTGCACCCCTTTGCGCGGTATTATTAATTGGCGCTGCGTATTTAACGATTGGCCTAATTCTTTTTGCGCTATTGCCAAACGGTGGCCATCGGTGGCCACTGTTTTTATGTCGGTATTATCTACTTCAAACGACATGCCATTTAAGTAATAACGAACGTCTTGGTTAGCCATTGAAAAATGCGTGCTTTCAAGTAATTTACGTAACTCTAAACGCGTTAGCTGAAACTCAACCTCGCCATCCCACTGCTCTAAATTAGGAAAGTCTTCCGCGGCAAGCGTTGTAAGTGAAAAGCGGCTTTTACCACTGGTTAAAAGCAGTTGGTGCTCTTGTAAGCTCAATGTAAGCTCAGAACCATCAGGCAGGCTTTTACAAATATCGAGTAATTTTTTAGCAGGTAGCGTTAACTTTGTATCGGCAATATCATCACCAACAAAAACACCTGCAACTAGTTCAATTTCAAGGTCTGTGCCTGTCATTGAAAGTTGCCCGTTTTCTACCACTAACAATACATTAGATAATATAGGTAACGTATGTTTACGTTCAATCGCACCCGATACTTGCACTAATGGCTTTAAAAATTGTTCTCTTGAAATGGTTATTTGCATAATAAAGTCAGCCCTAAGATGACAACGTTCTTATTAAATTTTGATAATCTTCTTTTATTTCGTGGCTTTCATCACGAAGTGATTTAACCTTTCTACACGCATGTAATACCGTGGTGTGGTCACGTCCACCAAATGCGTCACCAATCTCAGGTAAGCTGTGATTAGTTAATTCTTTTGATAATGCCATAGCTACCTGACGCGGCCTCGCGATAGAGCGGCTGCGGCGCTTAGATAACAGATCTGACACACGTATTCTGTAATACTCAGCCACGGTGCGCTGTATGTTGTCTATAGTGACAAGCTTATCTTGTAGTGCCAATAAATCGCGCAGTGCTTCTTTTACAAAGTCGATAGAAATTGGGCGTCCGGTAAAATTAGCATTAGCTATTACACGGTTAAGCGCGCCTTCTAATTCACGTACGTTTGAGCGTAATTTTTTAGCGATAAAAAAAGCGACTTCGTGCGGTAAATTAATTTTACTCTGCTGCGCTTTTTTCATCAAAATGGCAACGCGCGTTTCAAGTTCTGGCGGCTCTATAGCAATCGTTAAACCCCAACCAAATCGTGATTTAAGCCTGTCTTCTACGCCCTCAATTTCTTTTGGGTAGCGGTCAGAGGTTAAAATAATTTGCTGATTACCTTCTAATAATGCATTAAAGGTATGAAAAAACTCTTCTTGTGAGCGCTCTTTATTAGCAAAAAATTGAATATCATCAATCATTAGCGCATCAACACTACGGTAATAACGTTTAAATTCTTCAATGGCGTTATTTTGTAGTGCTTTTACCATGTCTTGCACAAAACGCTCAGAATGCATGTAAACAATTTTAGCATCGGGCTTGTTAGCCATAATGCCATTACCTACTGCATGTAATAAGTGAGTTTTACCTAAGCCTGTGCCACCGTAAATAAATACCGGGTTAAAGGCAGAGCCAGGGTTATCTGCAACTTGTGTTGCAGCCGCTTTTGCTAGCTGGTTAGATTTACCCTCAACAAAGCTGTCAAAGGTATAGTTATCTTTTATATTAGATTTATAGCCTGATTTAGGCGCAGGCTCTACTGCTGCTTTTTGTTCTACAGGTTGCTGTTTAGCAGGTGCCTGTGAACTAGGTGATGCAGGGGCTTCAACACTTGGCGCCGCCGCTTGAGTATTTAGTAGTGGTTTACTACCTACATCAAAACGTAATTCGGGCGCTTCATCACCACAAATTTCTACCAGTAACTCATTAATACGGTTTAAATACTTTTCTCTTACCCAATCAAGAACAAAGCGATTAGGTGCGTAAATCGTTAAGGTATCTTCGGTACTTTCTGCTTGTAGTGGTCTTACCCACATACTGAATTGTTGCGAAGGCAACTCATCTTGCAATACATATAAACAACTTTGCCAAACCGACAGATACACAGTTAAACTCCCAGAGGTATAATTTTTATTCCCGCACATCAATAATGATTAAAAATCATGCATTTATTGCGTTCAATTGGCCAGCTACCCGACCCAAGACCGGGTATTATGAAGGCACTTTATCCACAAGTAAAAGATTGATTTTTATAAAATTGTTGATATCAGTGTATAAATATCTTAACAGACTGATTTATAGCGACTTTTATTTTAAAGCCTGATAACAGATCATAACAAAAACACACTGAGATCGCGAACCAATTTTACGATCTAAATGAGTTTTCCCATGCTTTTATTCACTTTTTAAACACCAGCTGTGGAAAACTTCTTAATTATGATGATCCTAGTTGATCACCCTACTTTATTACGATCCACATTCTTTAAGTCACTCTCGGCCATTAATTCGCCTTTTTGCGCAAAAGCAGGCCATTTTGCTTTAAAATTAATCCATAAATATCAAGCCAGCGTACAAAAAATGTAATAAACACGGTGTTTACAGCGCAATTATGATTGACTTTAAAGTGCTTAATCTATAATATCTCGCGCTCGCAATGGCACCTGTGCCAGGATCGCGACCTGCATAGGATGTTTTAACTTTAACCGATCGGATGAGATTGTTATGAAAAGAACTTTTCAACCTAGCGTTTTAAAACGCAAACGTGCACACGGCTTCCGTGCTCGCATGGCAACTGTAAATGGCCGTAAAGTATTAGCACGTCGCCGCGCTAAAGGCCGCAAAGTTCTTTCTGCTTAATATATAAGTGGAAGACTTTAGCTTTGGCAGGGAGTTACGTCTGTTAACTCCCTCGCATTACTCTCGCATATTTAACGAACCCGCTCGGGCTGCAACTCCTTTATTTACTCTTTTAGCTAAACCTAATGACCAAGTTAAACCTAGGTTAGGGCTCACTGTTGCTAAAAAACGTGTAAAAAAGGCATGCCAACGTAACCGTATTAAACGACTCGCTCGCGAAAGTTTTCGTTTAAATCAACACACCATCGATAATATCGATATTGTGCTTATGGTAAAAAGTGGTATTGATGAGCAGTCTAACGAAGAAATAACCAAACAACTTACAAAGCTGTGGCGTAAAATAAATGAACGCTGCAAACCTGGTGCACCTAAACCACCACCTTTTAAAAAACGCCCAAACAAATCAGCTAAATCTAATAAACAAACCCGATAGCAATAGAATTGCAGGGTTAATTAGGGTATCTTTAGCTCACCTTTTAATCATGCGTTTAAAATCTCTAATTGAGCCTTTAAATACATGGTATCTATTCACTAAATATACGCAGGGGTATAAACACCATGAGGTTACTTAAACCACTTGTTGCTATTCCAAAGCGTTGTTTAGTGTTATTTATCCGCGGTTATCAAATGTGGATAAGCCCACTACTAGGCCCGCATTGTCGTTTTAATCCAAGCTGCTCTCATTACGCTATTCAAGCAATTAATTTGCATGGATTTGTAAAAGGGAGTTGGTTAGCACTTAAACGCATATTAAAATGCCATCCTTTACATTCAGGCGGAGAAGACCCCGTTCCTGAAAAATTAACCCGTATTAACCACCAACACGAGAAATAAGAGCTGTTATGGAATCGCAACGCACGTTTTTATTAATCGGTTTAATGTTAGTGTCGTTTTTATTATTTCAAGAATGGAATAATGACTACAACACTCCTAAAGCCGATCCTAGTGCCACTACACAAACACTAAACACAACGTCACCAGAGTCAGATGATTATATACCGTCATCGTCAGATTCAGGTTTACCTGCTTCGGCTACCGCTGCTAAGCGTTCAGTTATTGACATTACGACTGACGTTTTCAAAGTAAAAATAGACACCAAAGGCGGTGACATTGTTGAAGCAGACTTACTCCAATACGAAGAAGTAAAAGGTGAAGAAACACCATTTATGCTTCTAGGCGAGTTTGATGGCAATCAATACTTCTCACAAAGTGGTTTAATTGGTTTAAATGGCCCAGACGCATCAGCGAATGGTCGCCCTACTTACCAAGCAACGCAAAAAGCCTACACGCTAAGCGGTGATGAGCTACGTGTACCACTTACCTATGTAGATAGTAATGGCGTTAGCTTCACTAAAACATACGTATTTAAAAAAGGTCAATACGATGTAGGCCTAGAGTACACAGTAAATAATGCTACAAGTGCGCCAGTGCAAGTACAGCTATACACGCAAATTAAGCGTACCGTACAAGAAAAAGGCAGCTTAGTAGATCAAAACTATTTAGGTGCAGCTTACGGTACTGATGAAGAGTCGTACGAAAAATACAGCTTTTCAGATATGGCTGACAAAAACCTAAATAAAAACACCCAAGGCGGTTACGTTGCATTTATTCAGCATTACTTTGTAAGTGCATGGGTACCTAAGCAAGACGAAACACACACGCTTTACAGCTTAATTACTAAAAGTAATGCCGCTATTATTGGTACAAAAGCAGCGCCTATAAATGTACAAGCTGGCAGCGAGCAAACCCTTAATGCGACTTACTACATGGGTCCTAAAGAGTCAGATATTCTTGAAGCGATTCACCCAGATTTAGACTTAACTGTAGATTACGGTTGGTTATGGTTTATTTCGCAGCCTTTATTTGTACTTCTTAAATGGTTACACAGTATTTTAGGTAACTGGGGTGTCGCTATTATTGCCATCACTATTATCGTTAAATCGTTAATGTACCCACTGACTAAAGCGCAATACACGTCAATGGCTAAAATGCGTGCCCTTCAGCCTAAAATGGCTGCCCTAAAAGAAAAATATGGTGATGACCGTCAAAAGTTCGGCCAAGCTACTATGGAAATGTACAAAAAAGAAAAAGTTAACCCTATGGGTGGCTGTTTCCCTATTTTGCTACAAATGCCAATTTTCTTAGCGCTATTTTACGTATTCTTAGAATCGACAGAGCTGCGCCATGCAGAGTTCATTCTTTGGCTAACTGACCTTTCTACAAAAGACCCATACTACGTATTACCAATATTATTTGGTGCAAGTATGTTTGTGACGCAAAAACTACAACCAATGACGGTTACCGATCCAATGCAGCAAAAAATGATGACCTTTATGCCGGTTATCTTCTCTGTATTCTTCTTATGGTTCCCATCTGGTTTAGTACTTTACTGGTTAGTGTCTAACCTTATTTCTATTGTCCAGATGCTTATCATCTACCGTGGCATGGAAAAGCAAGGTATAAAAGTAAGAGGCTAGCTTAACGGCTACTCATATAAAGGCGACTTAGGTCGCCTTTTTTATTGCCTATTTTTTACCACAGCTATTCGCTACCAATAAATGCATAGGTTACAATAGCGCCATTAAAGTTACTCTCGTTGGCAAATAAATAGCATGATCAATCAAGACACAATTGCAGCACAAGCGACCGCCCCTGGGCGTGGTGGCGTAGGTATAATTCGGGTTTCTGGCAGCCTTGCGAAAAGCGTGGCCGAAAAAATAATAGGTAAAGTACCTAAGCTTCGCTATGCCGACTACGTTCCTTTTAAAAGTTTAAGCGGCGAGCAACTCGACCAAGGTATCGCTATTTATTTTGCAGGCCCAAACTCATTTACCGGCGAAGACGTACTTGAACTGCAAGGTCACGGCGGCCCTGTTGTACTCGACATGCTATTAAAAGAAATTAGCCAAATAGAAGGCGTTCGCTTAGCTAAGCCTGGTGAGTTTTCTGAGCGCGCCTTTATGAACGACAAGCTTGATTTAACCCAAGCAGAGGCTATTAGCGATTTAATTAATGCAACCTCAGAGCAAGCAGCTAAAAGCGCCCTACAGTCACTACAAGGTGAGTTTTCTAAACACATTGAAACCCTAGTAGAAAAAGTTATTCATTTACGTATGTATGTAGAGGCAGCCATTGACTTCCCTGATGAGGAAATTGATTTTTTATCCGATGGTAAAGTATCGGGCGATTTAGATGCCATCATCAGTCAATTACACACAGTAACGAGCCAAGCTAAGCAAGGCAGTATTATGCGCGAAGGTATGCGCGTTGTTATCGCAGGGCGTCCTAATGCGGGTAAATCAAGCCTACTTAATGCCCTAGCAGGACGCGAAGCTGCCATAGTAACCGAAATAGCCGGTACTACTCGCGACGTACTACGTGAGCACATTCATATTGATGGTATGCCACTGCATATTATCGATACCGCAGGTCTACGTGAAAGCCCAGACCGCGTTGAACAAATAGGTATAGAGCGCGCGTGGGATGAAATAAATCAAGCTGATCGCGTGTTGTTTATGCTTGATGGCACCGACACCACCGACACCGACCCACACGCAATTTGGCCTGAGTTTATGGCAAAGTTACCGCAAGGTATGGGTGTTACCGTTATCAGAAATAAAGCCGATTTATCGGGCGATGCAGTAGGTATGGATGAAAACCAACAATACCCAGTAATTAGTTTAAGCGCTAAAAATGCGCAAGGTATTGAGCTTGTACGCGACCACTTAAAAGCTTGTATTGGCTTTCAAGGCGCAACAGAAGGTGGATTTATGGCGCGCCGCCGCCATTTAGATGCACTTGAACATGCGGCCTATCACTTAGATACTGGTAAAACGCAGTTAGAAATGCACGTAGCCGGCGAAATATTAGCCGAAGAGCTACGCTTAACGCAGCAGTACTTAAACGAAATAACCGGTGAATTTACCTCAGACGACCTACTAGGCAAAATATTTAGCTCGTTCTGTATTGGTAAATAACTCGCTAAAGCAGCATAAAATTACACTTACTTTAGGGCACATTAGTGCCCTTTTTTATGCCCGGTATAAAATTTAAAAAGCTAAAATGGGGCTAAAATTAAATAAAAACGCGCCTGATTTTAGCGTATTCAACTCACCTGTTTAATTTCTTACAGTATAAAAATACACCACGTTAAGCGCGTAATTGGCGCTCGATATAGCTTAAAAAAGTACCAATATGCCGCTAAAAAGTATCCTTAAGTAGATCGTTTTAACTACAGTTTATGAATTTATAAGCAAAAGTAACCGGTACTATTAAGGCCAACGCCCTCGTTTTTAATTGATCCACCAGCAAAACTCCTCGCTGAACTTGAAAAATAATAAGACTAATTAAAAAAGGTTATCCACAATCGCCTACTTTATGGCTAATAAAACAAAAATAGCGGCACATTTATAACCTTAAACCGCCACGATCTATAAAAAAGCGTGGTTTATTACACTTATTTTCACTTTTTTAGGGCAGATCTGCTTAATCGGATCGTTTTTAAAAATTATTTTTGATCGCCTTTTTAAGTTATCAACAAGGTTACTATCCACATTATGATCAACAACAGCTTAGCTATATAAAAACGTGGGCTGGTGGCCTCACTTATAATAAAAAATCAATGACTTAGCTATATTTAGATCTACAAAACATACTAGTTAAGCAGAGCTTTCCCCAACCTTATCAACAACTTGATCAGAAGATTACATTTAAATAGTTTTTGTTAATTCATTTATATTCAGTAACTTAGATAAGCAATTACAACAAAGAGCAAAAACAACTCAAAAATAGTTATACAAAATTACAAAGGTTTTCTTTACTGCAAGGCTAACTCAGTTATCATAGCGGGCAAATAAGTAATGTGTGATCAGTTTAAATATGAGTTCTGTAAATATAATCGTTGGTAGTCAAATGGGATCTGCAGAATATGTAGCAGAACAACTATGTGATGAGTTAAATAACCAAGGTATAAGTGCTGAACTACATGATCAACCTAATTTATCTGATATTGATCAACACAATACAATCTGGCTTATATGCACATCAACCTATGGCGCGGGCGATTACCCCGACAACCTTTTACCATTTATTGAGCAGCTAAATCAGCAAAGTGACTTATCTGCAATTAAATATTCAGTCATTGGCTTAGGCGATACCAGCTACGACACCTATAACCTTGCTGGGCGTAATATAAATCGTTTAATGGCAAGCCTTGGCGCAACATGCATAGCGCCAAGGCTTGAGTTAAATATTCTTGATGAGGCATTACCCGAAGATACCGCCCTAGAGTGGCTAGACTCGTGGATAGAGAAAACACAATTAAAGTAATGTGATCGAATAAAATGCATAAACAAAGTTACCCACAATTTACTAATAATTTAATAGCTTTTGTGGATAACCGCTGATCAAACTGCGTTTTTAAGCATGCTTATCCATGGGATAAGATCCAATCGATATTGGGCTGTGTATAAACCCCTTTTTTGATCAGAGCTTATTTGCCTGATGATCCGATCATATTAACACCTTTAGATCTGATCTAATTTTATGTTTTAAATGAATAAATAGAGCTTATCAACAGAAAACCCGATCACTAGTAGTAATAGTATTAAAAGATCTCTTTAAAAGATCCTTTATATTATAAGTGATCAGTGACTTAGATCTTGCCCACTGTTTAATCATTTATCTTCTCCTAATTTCTAGGTAGAATACGCTCCCTTTTGAAGTTTACTGGTTTGATTAAGTAGGATCCCATTAATGATTTTTCACGAAAAGTTTGACGTTATCGTAGTAGGTGGTGGACATGCAGGCACTGAAGCCTCATTGGCTGCTGCACGTATGGGGATGAATACCCTGCTGCTAACTCATAATATGGATACACTTGGTCAAATGTCTTGCAACCCTGCAATTGGTGGCATAGGCAAAGGCCATTTGGTTAAAGAAATTGATGCGCTAGGCGGTGCTATGGCACAAGCTATTGATAAAGGCGGTATTCAATTTCGTACCTTAAATTCTTCAAAGGGACCTGCTGTTCGTGCAACTCGAGCACAAGCTGATCGCGCTTTGTACAAAGCTGCAATTCAAAACACATTACAAAACCAAGAAAACCTAAAAATATTTCAACAATCGTGTGATGATCTTATCGTTGAAAACGACAAAGTTGTTGGCGTAGTAACCCAAATGGGATTACGTTTTAGCGCACCTAGTGTTGTATTAACCGTAGGTACTTTCTTAGGTGGCCAAATACATATTGGTTTAGAGAATTTTAAAGGTGGTCGTGCAGGCGATCCCCCTTCAATTGCACTTGCTGATCGTTTACGTGAATTACCTTTTAGAGTAGACCGTTTAAAAACAGGTACTCCACCACGTATTGATGCCCGTACAGTTGATTTTAGCAAGATGCAAGAACAACCAGGTGATGCGCCTACACCGGTATTTTCGTTTATTGGTAAACAAAGCGATCACCCACAGCAAATACCATGCTATATCACCTACACAAACGAAAAAACCCATGAGGTTATTCGTAACAATTTACATCGCTCGCCTATGTACTCTGGCGTAATTGAAGGTATAGGACCACGTTACTGCCCTTCAATAGAAGATAAAATTGTGCGCTTTGCTGATAAAGACAAGCACCAAATATTTGTAGAGCCTGAAGGTTTAACATCGTACGAGCTTTACCCTAACGGTATTTCAACCAGCTTACCTTTTGATGTGCAGTTACAAATTGTGCAATCGATAGATGGTTTTGAAAACGCACATATTTGTCGCCCTGGTTATGCTATTGAATATGATTTCTTTGACCCGCGTGATTTAAAACAGTCATTAGAAACCAAGTTTATAGACGGATTATTTTTTGCAGGCCAAATAAATGGTACTACTGGTTACGAAGAAGCCGGTGCACAAGGTTTAATAGCCGGCATGAACGCCGCTTTACAAGTACAAGGCAAAGATGCATGGACTCCACGTCGTGATGAAGCGTATGTGGGCGTACTAATAGATGACTTAGCAACGCTTGGTACAAAAGAACCGTACCGTATGTTTACTAGCCGTGCGGAATACCGTTTATTATTACGTGAAGATAACGCTGATATTCGCTTAACAGAAAAAGGCCGTGAACTTGGTTTAGTTAACGATGAGCGCTGGCAGGCATTTAACGAAAAAATGGAAGTGATCGAAAAAGAGAAACAGCGTATTAAAGAAACCTGGATCCATAAAGATCATGCTGTGGTTGATCAAGTAAACGCCTTATTAAAAACACCGCTTACTCGTGAAGCAAGTTTAGAGGATCTACTTCGTCGTCCAGAAATTCGTTACGACGATTTAATGGCTATTGATGGGCTTGGATCTGAGTTTACAAACCAAGCTGCACTTGAACAAGTTGAGATCCATACTAAATACGCAGGCTACATTGCGCGCCAGCAAGATGAGATCAATAAACAGCTTCGTCATGAAGAAACCATTTTGCCTAAAGAGTTCGATTACTCAACGGTATCGGGTTTATCAAACGAGGTAGTTGCTAAGTTAACGGATGCGCGTCCAGACACTATTGGCCAAGCTTCTCGTATTTCTGGTATCACCCCAGCGGCGATTTCGCTATTATTAGTGTATCTGAAGAAGCAAGGCTTATTACGCAAAACTGCGTAATGGTAAAGGTAAACTGTGTTACAGCAACAATTAACAACATTGTTAGCGCAAACTGATATTGCGCTAACCGAAAAACAACAACAGCAATTAGTTAAATACGTTGAGTTACTAAACAAATGGAACAAAGCGTATAATTTAACGTCTGTACGCTTACCAGAAGAAATGATGATTAAGCACATTATGGATAGCTTAGTTGTTGCACCTCATTTACCCGGTCATCGTTATATTGATGTAGGCACAGGTCCTGGCTTACCAGGTATTGTATTAGCTATTGCACTACCTGATACGCAATTTGTATTGCTTGATAGCTTAGGCAAACGTGTTCGCTTTTTAATGCAAGTTAAACACGAGCTCGGGCTAAATAATGTCACCCCTGTGCAGTCAAGAGTTGAAGAATATCAACCAAGTGTTAAATTAGATGGCGTACTAAGTCGTGCGTTTGCTTCACTGCAAGATATGGTTGATTGGTGTTCACACTTAATTGATCACTCAGGCAAATTTATAGCGCTTAAAGGTGTGTTTCCTAGTGAAGAGCTAGAGTCGCTACCTGAGGGTGTAAAATTTGAAGATAAAATCTCGCTAGTAGTGCCTGAACTTGATGCACAACGACATTTAATTATTCTTTCTAAAGACTAGGGATCAGAGACATAGTGGCAAAAGTCATCGCATTAGCAAATCAAAAAGGCGGCGTTGGTAAAACAACAACGGCTGTTAATCTCGCTGCATCTATGGCTGCAACGAAGCGTAAAGTGCTGTTAATAGATCTCGACCCCCAAGGCAACGCTACGATGGGTAGCGGTGTAGACAAATATGGCGATGTCGCCACCATTTACGATTTACTCATTGAAGAAAAACCAATGGATGAGGTTATAATCACTGAAACCTCGGGTGAGTATCATATGATAGCGGCCAACGGCGATGTAACCGCAGCCGAAGTAAAATTAATGGAATTGTTTGCACGCGAAGTACGCCTTCGTAATGCGCTTGAAAAAATACAAGATAAATACGAATTTATTTTTATCGACTGCCCGCCTTCACTAAATATGTTAACAGTAAACGCCATGGCTGCTGCTGATTCTATTTTAGTACCTATGCAATGTGAATATTATGCGCTTGAAGGGTTAACCGCATTAATGGACACTATTACGCAACTTGCAAAGTTAGTTAACCCTAACTTACAAATTGAAGGCATTCTTCGTACTATGTACGATCCGCGCAATCGATTAGCAAATGATGTATCAGAACAATTAAAACAACATTTTGGCGATAAAGTATACCGCACCGTGATCCCACGTAATGTGCGTCTTGCCGAGGCACCTAGTTTTGGTGCACCAGCAATGTACTACGACCGCGCATCAAGTGGCGCAAAAGCCTACTTAGCACTTGCGGGCGAAATGCTACGCAGAAAAGAAAAAACAGCGCCGGTAGTCGCCTAACTTTAAGGTAAAAAAATAACATGTCTGCTAAAAAACGAGGTTTAGGCCGAGGACTCGATGCCCTTTTAAGTTCATCAAAACCAGCGCCGAGCTCAAGCAAGGAACAAGACACAGTAAATGTGACTGAAGCTGTACAAACTGCAGCACAGCCCGTTGCGAATGAATTGCAAAAGCTGCCTATTGAGTTTTTACACTCAGGAAAATACCAGCCTCGTAAAGATATGTCTGAAGAAGCGCTTGAGGAGTTAGCAAGCTCTATCCGCTCTCAAGGCATTATTCAGCCAATTGTGGTACGCCCTGTTGCAGAAAATAGCTTTGAAATAATTGCCGGTGAGCGCCGTTGGCGTGCTGCACAAATAGCAAAGCTTGAAAGCGTACCTTGTATTGTAAAAGATGTGCCAGATGAAGCCGCTGTTGCTATTGCGCTGATAGAAAATATTCAGCGTGAAGATTTAAACGCAATGGAAGAAGCTATCGCTTTAAACAGATTATTGAATGAATTTGAATTAACGCACCAGCAAGTTGCCGATGCGGTGGGTAAATCGCGCACTACCGTGACCAATTTACTACGATTAAACAATTTAAATAGTGATGTTAAAATTCTGTTAGAGCATGGCGACATAGAAATGGGCCACGCACGCTGTTTATTAGCACTTGAAGGTGAAGCACAATCTGACGCTGCAAGATTAGCCGTTGCTAAAGCGCTAACTGTTCGCGAAACCGAAAAGTTAGTACGCTCAATTTTAGAGCCGGTTGCTGCTAAAGAAACACCTGAAAAAGACCCAGATGTTAAGCGTTTAGAGCAAAAATTAGCCGATAATTTAGGGGCTAAAGTAGAAATAAATTATAACGCGAAAGGCAAAGGTAAGTTGGTTATTTCTTACACCAATTTAGATGAGCTTGATGGCATTTTAAATCGTATAAATCACAGCAATACCGACCATTAAAATTTTACATGTCCGATAAGAGACATTTGTAGCTATTTTGTGTTACAAAGCGTCTACTCAAGTTGCAAAACTGGTAGGATTAAGTATAATTTCGCCAGTTTTCACACCCTAACAATTAGAACGCCATAAAGGTTAACTAAACGTGACTAATAAGTTAGCAAGACCTTATAGGCTTGCCGCATTTAAATTAATTTGTCTTCAGGGTATCGTAGCACTTGTAGCTGCAGTAATTATTTTTGTTGGTTGGGGAGTAAACGCCAGCGTATCAGCACTTGCCGGTAGCAGCGTAGCAATACTTCCCCACCTAGTATTTGCGCTTTATGCATTCAGATATATGGGTGCAAGCAAAGCAAATCAAGCGTATACCTCGTTAAAACGCGGTAACGGATTAAAATTTATGCTAACAATCGTATTGTTTGCACTGATACTCAAGTCAACCACGGTCGTTTTAGTGCCGTTTTTTTGTGTTTACGTATTTGTGCTCTTTACTGGATTGTTTGCACCCGTTTTTTTTAAACATTAACTTTTGGGATATAACATGGCTGCAGAAGAAGTTACTATATCAAGCCATATCCAGCATCACTTAACAAACGCTAAGATGTGTATGACCGACTCAGGTCTTGCCTTCAACAAAGCGTGTGCAGACAGTGGTTTCTGGACATGGAATATAGATACCCTCGCATGGTCAATCGGACTTGGTCTATTATTTTTATGGACCTTCCGAAGCGCCGCAAAGAAAGCTCACACCGGAGTACCGGGTAAATTTCAATGTTTTATTGAAATGATTGTTGAGTTCGTTGGTGACAACGTACGTGACACATACCACGGTAAAAGCAAATTAATTGCTCCATTAGCCTTAACAATTTTTGTTTGGGTGTTCTTAATGAACTTAATGGATTTAATCCCAGTTGATTTCTTACCTGCACTTGCTGGTTTTGTTGGTGAACAAGCCTTTGGCATGGACTCACACGACGTTTACATGAAAATTGTACCTACCACAGACATAAACTTAACTGCTGCATTAGCATTGGGCGTGTTTATTCTGATGATTGGTTACTCTATTAAAATTAAAGGGGTTGGTGGCTTCATTAAAGAGCTTACACTTCACCCGTTTAGCTCTAATAGCAAAGTGGCTATGATTTTCTTAATTCCTTGTAATTTATTACTAGAAACAATCGCTCTAGTGTCTAAGCCTTTCTCGTTAGCACTGCGTTTATTCGGTAACTTATACGCTGGTGAATTGATATTCATACTTATCGGCGCAGTTGGTTTAATGCAACTTCCGTTGCACTTTGTTTGGGCTGTATTCCATATCTTAGTAATCGTGTTACAAGCATTCGTATTTATGATGCTAACCATTGTTTACCTAAGCATGGCAAGTTCAGACAATCACTAATTTATACACTTTTTATATTTAACTTTAACAATTGAAACTTTGGAGAAAAAAATGGAACTAGTATTAGGTCTTAAGTACATCGCAGTTGCTTTACTTATCGGCTTCGGTGCAATCGGTACTGCTATCGGCTTCGGTAACATGGGTGGTAAATTCCTAGAAGCATGTGCGCGTCAGCCTGAACTTGCACCTTCATTACAAGTTAAGATGTTCATCCTAGCTGGTCTAATCGATGCGGTAGCAATGATCGGTGTTGGTATCGCAATGGTAATCCTGTTCGTACTTTAATTTTATTTTTTGAACAGCTTACTATTTTAAGGAGGAGCGGTCGTGAACATAACAGCCACTCTTATCGGTGAATTAATTGCGTTTACGGTGTTTGTACTATTTTGTATGAAATATGTATGGCCACCACTTAATGATGCAATTGAGTCTCGCCAGAAGAAAATTGAAGATGGTTTAGCTGCCTCTGATAGAGCCGAAAAAGACTTAGAACTTGCGCAACAAAAAGCTGCAGAACAGCTTAAAGATGCAAAAGCTCAAGCGGCTGATATCATTGAACAAGCTAAAAAGCGTGCCGTGCTTATTGTTGACGAAGAAACTGTTCGTGGACAAGAAGAGCGTGAAAAAATTATTGCTCAAGGGCACTCTGAAATTGAATCAGAGCGTAACCGTGTAACAGAAGAGCTACGTAAGCAAGTAGCGACTCTGGCAGTGGTTGGCGCTGAAAGAATTTTAGAGCGTGAAATCAATCAAGCCGCACATAGTGACATCGTTGAAAAACTTGTCGCTGAGCTGTAATTAGGAGGGTATGAGCATGTCTGAATTGACTACTATCGCTCGCCCATACGCTAAAGCGGCTTTTGAACTTGCCGTTGAAAAAGGCACGATTGAAAGCTGGAATGACATGTTGTTTTTTGCAGGCGAAGTTGCCAGCAATGAACAAGCATCAGCCATTCTAGCTGGATTGCCTACTGCTACTGCACAAGCTGAGTTATTTATTAACTTATGTGCTGAGCAGCTCAACGAACAAGGTCAGAACCTAGTTAAGGTGATGGCTGAAAATGGACGTTTGATTGCACTGCCTGAGGTTGCTCAGTTATTCGCTGCGTTTAAAGCAGAGTATGACAAAGAAATCGACGTAGATGTGATTTCGGCAACCCCTCTTGCTGCAGCGCAGCAAGAGTCATTGGTAGCGACACTTGAAAAACGTTTCGCACGCAAAGTTAAGCTGAATTGTAGTGAAGACGCTGCAGTTGTTGGCGGCCTTATTATTAAGGCGGGTGACACTGTAATCGACGGCTCAGTACGCGGTAAATTAAACCGCTTAGCCACAACACTACAATCGTAATTGGGAAAAAGAGCATGCAACTTAATTCCACTGAAATTTCAGATCTGATCAAACAACGTATTGAGCAGTTCGAAGTTGTAAGTGAAGCTCGTAACGAAGGTACTATCGTATCTGTTACTGACGGTATCATCCGCATCCACGGTCTAGCTGACTGTATGCAAGGTGAGATGATTGAGCTTCCAGGCAACCGTTATGCTATCGCACTAAACCTTGAGCGTGACTCAATTGGTGCAGTAGTTATGGGTCCTTACGCTGACCTTACTGAAGGCGTAAAAGTATACACAACTGGTCGTATCTTAGAAGTTCCTGTTGGTGCTGGCTTACTTGGTCGTGTTGTAAACACACTAGGTGCTCCTATCGATGGTAAAGGCGCTTTAGATAACGACGGTTTTGAACCTGTAGAAAAAATTGCACCAGGTGTAATCGAGCGTCAATCTGTAGATGAGCCAGTTCAAACTGGTTACAAATCTATTGATGCGATGATTCCAGTTGGTCGTGGTCAGCGTGAGCTTGTTATCGGTGACCGCCAAACAGGTAAAACTGCACTAGCAATCGATGCAATCATCAACCAAAAGAACACAGGCGTTAAGTGTGTGTACGTAGCGGTTGGCCAAAAAGCATCTACTATTGCTAACGTAGTACGTAAATTAGAAGAGCACGGTGCACTTGCAAATACTATCGTAGTTGTAGCATCTGCTTCTGAGTCTGCGGCACTTCAGTACTTAGCACCGTTCTCGGGCTGTACTATGGGTGAATACTTCCGTGACCGTGGTGAAAACGCATTAATCGTATATGATGATTTATCTAAGCAAGCTGTTGCTTACCGTCAAATCTCATTACTACTTAAGCGTCCACCAGGTCGTGAAGCATACCCAGGTGACGTATTCTACCTTCACTCGCGTCTTTTAGAGCGTGCATCGCGTGTAAACGCTGATTACGTTGAAAAGTTCACTAACGGTGAAGTGAAAGGACAAACTGGTTCATTGACGGCATTGCCAATCATTGAAACTCAAGGCGGCGACGTTTCTGCGTTCGTACCGACAAACGTTATCTCTATCACCGATGGTCAGATCTTCTTAGAAACTGACTTATTCAACTCAGGTATCCGTCCGGCAGTAAATGCTGGTATCTCGGTATCGCGTGTTGGTGGTGCTGCACAAACTAAAATCGTTAAGAAACTAGGTGGCGGTATCCGTCTAGCCCTAGCTCAGTACCGTGAATTAGCTGCGTTCTCGCAGTTCGCGTCTGACCTTGATGATGCAACTCGTGCTCAACTTGAGCATGGTGAGCGTGTAACAGAGCTAATGAAGCAGAAACAGTACGCACCAATGTCTGTTGCTGAAATGTCTTTGTCGTTATTTGCAGCTGAGAAAGGTTATCTTAAAGATATCGAAATCTCTAAAATTATGGATTTCGAAGCAGCTTTACTTTCTTATGCAAGTAGCACATACGCAGAGCTTGTGGCTCAAATCAATGAAACTGGTAACTACAACGCCGAGATCGAAGCGCAGCTTAAAGAACTTCTTGAGAAGTTCAAGTCTACGCAAACTTGGTAATTTAGTTATTAATGGTGCGCTTTAGTTTACTAAAGCACACCTTGATTCGGAGAGAGAGTCATGGCCAGCGGAAAAGAGATTAAAAGCAAGATCGGGAGTATTAAAAATACTCAAAAGATCACTAGCGCAATGGAAATGGTTGCTGCGTCTAAAATGAAAAAGGCGCAAGAACGAGTGGCTTCAAGCCGTCCATACGCTGACAAATTACGCAAAGTAATTGGTCGTGTTGCTCAAGCAAATCTTGATTTTACTCACCCGTTCTTAGAAGAACGTGAAGTAAAACGAGTTGGTTATATTGTTATCTCTACAGACCGTGGTCTATGTGGCGGCTTAAACTCAAATGAGTTTAAAAAAGTTGCATTAGACATTAAAGCGTGGAAAGAAAAAGGTGTGGACGCTGAGTTTGCAACTTTAGGTAGCAAAGCTGCTAGTTTCTTTCAACGTTTTGGCGGTCAAGTGCTTGCTAAAAAAGCAGGCCTTGGAGATAAGCCTTCAGTACAAGACGTAATTGGTCCTGTAAAAATTATGCTAGATGCATTCTCAGAAGGTAAAATTGACCGTTTATTCCTGGTATATAACAACTTCGTTAATACCATGAAGCAAGAACCAACAATTGACCAGTTACTCCCTTTGCCAAAAGCTGAAGAAGAAGTATCTGCCCACACATGGGACTACTTATACGAGCCAGGCCCAGACGCTATATTAGAGTCTTTGCTTGTACGCTTTGTTGAGTCTCAGGTATACCAAGGTGTGGTTGAGAACGCTGCCTCTGAACAGGCTGCCCGTATGGTTGCAATGAAAGCTGCAACAGATAATGCCGGCGACCTTATGGATGAGTTACAGCTTGTTTATAACAAGGCCCGCCAAGCGGCAATCACACAAGAAATTAGTGAGATTGTTTCTGGTTCAGCCGCAGTTTAATGCTTCAGGCAAAGATTAACGAGAGGAATAGACATGAGTTTAGGTAAGGTCGTCCAAATTATCGGTGCCGTTGTGGATATTGAGTTTTCTCAAGACAACGTGCCAGCCGTATATGACGCGCTAAAAGTAACAGATGGCGATTTAGCTGGTTTGACTTTAGAAGTTCAACAACAGCTAGGTGGCGGTGTTGTTCGTACTATCGCACTAGGTACTACTGACGGTTTACGTCGTGGCGCAGCGGTAGAAAATACAGGTGAAGCGATTCAAGTTCCAGTTGGTAAAGCAACGCTTGGTCGTATCATGAACGTACTTGGTGAGCCAATCGATGAAGCTGGCCCAATCGGCGAAGAAGACCGTATGTCTATTCACCGTGCAGCGCCTTCATACGAAGAGCAATCAAGTTCAGTAGAACTTTTAGAAACTGGTATCAAGGTAATCGACCTTGTATGTCCATTTGCTAAAGGTGGTAAAGTTGGTTTATTCGGTGGTGCCGGTGTAGGTAAAACCGTAAACATGATGGAACTTATCCGTAACATCGCAATCGAGCACAGCGGCTACTCAGTATTCGCAGGTGTTGGTGAGCGTACTCGTGAGGGTAACGATTTCTACCATGAGATGAACGATTCAAACGTACTTGATAAAGTATCGCTTGTATACGGTCAGATGAACGAGCCTCCTGGTAACCGTTTACGCGTAGCGTTAACTGGTCTTACTATGGCTGAGAAGTTCCGTGACGAAGGTCGCGATGTACTTTTCTTCGTAGATAACATCTACCGTTACACGCTTGCTGGTACAGAAGTATCTGCACTTCTTGGTCGTATGCCATCAGCGGTAGGTTACCAGCCTACACTTGCTGAAGAAATGGGTGTACTTCAAGAGCGTATCGCTTCAACGAAGACAGGTTCAATTACATCAATCCAAGCGGTATACGTACCTGCGGATGATTTAACGGATCCATCTCCAGCAACTACCTTTGCTCACTTAGATGCAACAGTAGTACTTTCACGTGATATCGCATCACTTGGTATCTACCCAGCGGTAGACCCACTTGATTCATCTTCACGTCAACTTGACCCATTAGTAATTGGTCAAGAGCACTACGATACAGCACGTGGCGTTCAAACAGTTCTTCAGCGTTACAAAGAACTTAAAGACATCATTGCTATCCTAGGTATGGACGAGCTTTCTGACGAAGATAAGCAACTTGTATCTCGTGCACGTAAAATCCAGCGTTTCCTATCTCAGCCATTCTTCGTGGCAGAGGTATTTACAGGTGCGCCAGGTAAATACGTTTCACTAAAAGACACAATTGCTGGCTTTAAAGGCATTCTAAGCGGTGAATTTGATGACCTTCCAGAGCAAGCGTTCTACATGGTAGGCTCTATCGAAGAAGCTCAAGAAAAAGCTAAAAGCATGTAATTAGGAGGGTAGTATGGCAGCTATGACTGTACATCTTGACGTAGTAAGCGCAGAGCAGAGCTTGTTCTCTGGTCTAGTTGAATCGATTCAAGTATCTGGTAGTGAAGGTGAGCTTGGTGTTAATGCCGGTCACGCCCCACTACTAACTGCCCTTAAACCTGGTATGGTACGTTTAGTTAAGCAACATGGTGAAGAAGAACTCATCTACATTGCTGGCGGTACACTAGAAGTTCAACCGAACATAGTAACCGTACTTGCTGATACAGCTGTTCGTGGTGAAGACCTAGACGAGCAAGCCGCAGAGCAAGCTAAGCGTGACGCAGAAAGCCAAATGGCTAATGCGTCAGCAGCTGAATTTGATTATCAAAAAGCAGCTATGCAACTAGCAGAAGCTATTGCACAACTTCGCGTAATTCAGCAATTACGTAAAAAGTAAGCCTATCCGGTTTTTAAAAGCCCACGTTATGTGGGCTTTTTTGTGCCTGTAATTTGGCTTTGCACTTATATCGGTTAGCAAAGCTGGTTACAATAAGTGTAATTATTATGAATAGTTTGTTTATCATAGATTCAGTCATTATTTTTTATAATACGGCTGAGTATGTATACATGGAGTGACATGCGTAATCTAGTTAAGCTACTTTCATTAACTCCTCACTAAAACAACGGAAAAAGGAAATTGTTTTAATGGCTCTAACAACAGTAATTCTTGCTGCGGGTAAAGGTACTCGTATGCGCTCTGCTCTACCAAAAGTACTGCATAAAGTGGCAGGTAAACCTATGGTGCAGCATGTTATAGATAACGCAAAGGCACTTGGTGCAACCACCACTAACTTAGTTTACGGGCACGGCGGCGAACTATTACAACAACAACTTGCCGATAACGACGTAAACTGGGTACTGCAAGCAGAACAACTTGGTACTGGCCACGCAGTAGCACAAGCAAACCCTCATATTAATGATGACGACACTGTACTTGTTTTATATGGTGATGTACCTCTTACAAAGCAATCAACACTTGAGCGCTTACTAGCTGCAACACCTAAAAATGGTTTGGCGGTATTAACAGTTAATTTGGTTAACCCAAATGGCTATGGCCGTATGCTACGAGAAGATGGCAAGCTTGTAGGTATTATTGAGCAAAAAGATGCAAGCGCTGAGCAGCTACTTATCAGCGAAGTAAACACCGGCATTATGGCGGTTAACGGCAAGCTTTTAAAAACATGGTTAGGCAATCTATCTAACAATAATGCGCAGGGTGAATACTACCTTACAGATATCGTTGCTATGGCGCACAGTGAAGGTGTAGAAATCACGTCAGCACAGCCCGATCATGCAATGGAAGTTGAAGGCGCAAACAACCGCATACAACTTGCAGGCCTAGAGCGTGCTTATCAAGCATGGCAAGCAGAAGAGTTAATGTTAAATGGTGCCACCCTAGCCGACCCTGCTCGTATTGATGTACGTGGCAATGTTAAAACAGGCGAAGACGTATTAATTGATATAAACGTTATTTTTGAAGGTAATGTAACCCTAGGCAATAACGTAAAAATTGGCCCTAACTGCGTACTTAAAAACTGTACCATAGGCGATAACGTTGTAATAAAAGCGAATACCCTAATTGAAGAGGCAAGCGTAGCGGCTAAATGTACGCTAGGCCCATATGCTCGCCTACGCCCTGGTGCGGTAATGGAAGAAGACTCGCACATTGGTAACTTTGTAGAGATGAAAAAAACCCGCTTAGGGAAAGGTTCTAAAGCAAACCACTTAAGTTACTTAGGCGATGCTGAAATTGGCGAAAAAGTGAATATAGGCGCAGGTACTATTACCTGTAACTACGATGGAGTTAATAAAGCAAAAACCATTATTGGTGATAACGCCTTTATTGGTTCAAATTCATCACTTGTTGCTCCTGTAAATATTGGTACAACAGCAACTGTAGGTGCAGGCTCTGTGATCACCAGTACCGTTGAAGATGAACAACTTGCAATAGCACGTTCTAAACAGCGTAATTTAACGGGCTGGAAACGCCCGGTTAAAAAATAATTATAAAAGGCTACTTAGGTAGCCTTTTTTATTTCAGTTGAAGTTTAAACTGTTCTTTATAGCGTCTAGATAAGTTAAGCATCTTACCTGTAGTTAGTTTTATTTCACTATCGCCACTAGGTAGCGGTGTAATAGACTCTATTCTATCAAGGTTTACGCCATGGCTGCGATGGACTCTGCAAAAGCCTTTATCTTCTAGTTGCTCACTTAGTGCTGTAAGGGTCGTTCTTAAAGGGTAAATAGACGTGCCAATATACAAGTTTACATAGTTGCCCGATGATTCAAGCCAATCAACATCGTCTATTTTTACAATAAACTCTTTACCATGCTTTTTTACAAGCAAACGGTTTAGAGTGGGTGTTGCTTGTTGCTCGCTTTCTTCTATAGAAGATGCCTCCCCAATTAATTGCTGAACGACATATTGATATACTTTTATGAGCGCAATAAAAAATATAAAGCTTATAGCATCCTTTTGATATTCGTATATTAATTCAAACCAACTCAAACCAAAATCATAAGAGCGACCCCAAGCTAAATATACAAGCTTGCGACTGCCTACCATAATAGCAATATGTAACATGCTAAATACAATTGAAGCGCCAAAATACATACCCAATGAAGCAGGTATTTTATGCCATTTAAAAGGTGTGTTATTCAAAAACCAAATTAAAGCCGGAAACATAAGCAAAGATCCTAGCGCGCTTGAATACTCCCATACAAATGGCTCCCAAATTAAAAATGGTAAATCTCCTGATCTTTTTACCTCCATGATTTGGGTTGTTGCATTTACGGTATTATTAATTAATACGTAAGCACACAGTAATACTGATGCGTATAAGGTTTGAAAACGCTGAAAGTGTTGTAGGTTCATAGTATGTGCTTATATTTATGTGGTGGGTTTATCCCTAAATACCACCGTTTATCACTATTGCATGTAATATAAGCACTTATGAATAGTTTTTGCGAGTCGTTTAAGTCTTACTAGTACCAAAAGGTATACATTGGTTTTAGCATGAAAAAACAATTACACGTAACAAACCGTCATTACTTTCTTGATTGGCTGAGAGTCATTGCGTTTGCTGTACTTATTTTTTATCACATTGGCATGTTGTACAGCGAAAACTGGGGCTTTCACTTTAAAAGTACTTATATATCTCACTACGTAGAGTATTTTTTATTGGTGTTTGCTCCTTGGAGAATGCTACTGATTTGGTTTATATCTGGAGTAGCACTTCGCTTTATGCTCGATAAAGTGAGAGGTGTTAAATCAAATGCGTTATTTTTTTTAAATCGCTCTATTTTTATATTACTACCTTTGCTGGTGGGGTTATGGCTAATAGTTCCCTTTCAGTTGTATGCAGAAATGTCGCAAAAGAGCGTAATAGACATAACGTATTGGCAGTTCTACTTAGCGTTTTTAGATATTAATAATGAGATGTTTGCCAATTACCAGTCTGGGGTATGGCCGCACGTAGATGTAAATCATTTATGGTATTTACGCTCTCTTTGGCAGTTCATGCTTATCATTATTTTATTTTCACTATTCATGAAGCTCCCTTTTTTTACGCCTTTACTCAAGTTAGGTAAAGTGAGGCTGCCATTACTGGTAAGCTTATTAGTCATAGCCATGTTGCTTACACATAACTACTTAGAAGGAGATGCTGTAAGGGAGGCTAACGGCTTTATATTTCTATTTATAGGGTTTCTGTTAGCCAAACACAATTATTTTTGGGCGAGCCTAAAACACTATTTTTGGGTGTTATGTGTAAGCTTTACCCTGCTGTGTATATACATATTAATGGCTTACCAAAACGTATTTGATTTACCTAGTTATATTTTTACTACTATATACAATATTCAAAGAGTATTGGGAGTGCTTACCATGCTTGCACTCGCACAGCATTTTTTAAACTTTAAAACTAATTACTTAAAAACATTTAATAGCTGGGTGTTCCCTTTTTATTTATTGCACCAAAGTGTACTCATAATCCTGTGTTTTGTTTTGCAGCCTTTAGAGGTAGGTTCTTTTATTGAACCACTCTTGGTTGTTATTGGTACATGGTGTATTTGCGCGGTTATTACATTAATAGTGACACGTATTGATATTTTAAGGCCTTTAATAGGTGTTAAAACTCAAAATAGCTATTCCAAGCCTTATAAATTATTAGGTTATACAGTAAGCCTTATTCTTGTGTGCCCCTTAGCATTTAAACTCGTTTTTTAAGTTAAAAAAGCTTTATTAAAAGTGCCATAGCTTTGTCATACCTGTGTGTTGTTATTTTGTTCAATACCACACTAAGGAAAATAACAATGTTAAAAAGGTCACTTATAGCACTTTCACTCATATCAATATTAACAGGTTGCTCACTAGATGGAGATGACGGCCAAGACGGCACGCAAGGTATCCAAGGGGAGCAAGGCACAGCGGGTCAAAATGGTACTAACGGCACTAATGCAAACTCTGCGTTAAATATAAGTTTAGTAGGCCGCGCTGTACTTAATGCCCAAAGCCCCGAAGGTGCAGCCGAAATAGTCGCTTATCAAGCATCTAAAAAGTGGATATACGCCATTAATAGTTCTGGTGATGAAGCAGTAGTGAATATTATACCCGCCGACACCTTTGATACGGCGGCCCTTGTTCAAGATAACGAAGGGATAGTGAGTGCAACTAACCTAACATCAACCATTACCCTTACCTTAAACGACAACACCCCAGGCGATGCAAACAGCATAGCAATAGATGAAAACAACCAAATGCTAGCTGTGGCTATGGCTGCTAAAAATGTGGGCGAAGCGGGTCAAATTGCATTTTACGACATAAGCGGCGATACACCCGCCTTCATAAAAAATGTACCAGCGGGCTTTTTACCAGACATGGTGACTTTTAACCACGATGGTACAAAAGTAGTTGTAGCCAATGAAGGTGAACCTAATGGCGATTACAGTATCGACCCAGAAGGCTCTGTAAGCATAATTAATATAGTAGAAGGTGTAGTAGCTGATACGGCAACTAATATTGACTTTACTACTTACAATAGTCAGCAAGCTGAACTTGAGTCTGATGGATTTGTGTTTGCTAACCCTACAGGGCGCACTATTAACGGAAATGTAATAAATACGACAGTAGCTATGGATTTAGAGCCTGAGTACGTCAGCATTTCTAAAGATAACAAATATGCCTACGTATCAATTCAAGAAAATAACGGTCTCGCTATTATTAACCTAGAAGATAATAGCGTAGAGCTAAAAGCGCTAGGCTTTAAAGACTGGTCAAATTTACAAATAGATGCATCAGATAAAGACGGCGGTGTTAATTTTAAATCGTACCCAGGGCTTTATGGTATGTATCAGCCAGATACAATTTCAAGCTTTAGCTGGAAAGGCGCAAACTTTATAGTATCGGCAAATGAAGGTGATGCACGCGAGTACTTCTTTGATGTAACAGATGAAGCAGACTGCACAGCAAAGGGCGGCCTAGATTACGATGAAGATGATGGCTGTCTTGCCTATATAGATGAAAGCCGCGTTGAAGATTTAACGCTTGCAGCTAATTTTGACTACTTAAATAACGACGATGACGATATAGGCCGCTTGAAGGTAAGCACTGTAAAAGGTGATACGAATGACGACGGTCAATACGAATCGCTTTATGCCTATGGTGCACGCTCATTTACTATTTGGGACAGTAATGGGCTGGTGGTATTTGACTCAGGCGATGACATAGGTCGTATTACCGCATCGGTTCATGGTGAAGCCTTTAATAACAATGAAGATGAAAACGAAGGTGACACACGCTCAGATGATAAAGGCGCAGAACCCGAAGCGCTAACAATAGGTACGATAGACGAACGCACTTTTGCCTTTATAGGTCTTGAGCGCATGGGCGGGATTATGGTTTACGATATTACCAACCCTTACGATGTGCAATTTGAAGATTACTTTTATAACCGTGGTGTAATAGAAGGGGCAGATATAACCGGCGACCTTGCACCCGAAGGCATGGTGTTTGTAACTGCTGAACAAAGTGCGACAGGCGAGCCACTGCTTATAATCGGTAATGAGATCTCAGGTTCTATAGCTGTATGGCAAATTGCAGCAAATTAAAACCAACAAAGCAGTACAGCGATTACTAAATGTACTGCTTTTTCTAACGCGCAAATATTAGCTGTAAAATAGCGACTTAACATGCGCGTTTTTTAATCTAAAATCAGCCCGTAGGCCTTTATTTGTATGCGTTTCATACTAAATTCATTTATTTGTCAAAAAGCTGAAATAAAACATTGACCCCCGCTCGAATCTCCCTATAATGCGACCCCACTGAGACGGGAAACGCTGAAGCATAGCAAGGCACAAAGGCTTAGAGAGTTAAGTGAAACTTCGGTTTTAAATCTTCTAA
>NZ_DCYU01000095.1:9422-10047 GCF_002331165.1 Pseudoalteromonas sp. UBA2102 | reverse complement strand
TAGGTAATATTTTTAACGATATTATAGATTTAGATAAAATAGACCGAGAGCAGTTAGATATAGCAACCGACTCTATTAACGTTTCAGACTTTATTAACGATGTAGTGAACTTTGCAGGTTTAATTGCTGAACAAAAAGAGCTTGAATTTTCAGTTGAGCGAAATGGCACATTAGATGTTTATGCACTCCTAGACCCAACGCGTTTACGCCAAGTGGTATGGAACTTAATTAATAATGCCGTTAAGTTTACCCAGCATGGTGAGGTAAAACTCACATGTAGCCGAGAAGAGCGTAACGACGGGCCGTGGCTTGAACTTAAAATATCAGACACAGGGCAGGGGATCCCAGAGGATCAACTCTCGCGCATATTTGATATGTACTACAAAGCCCCAGATTTAAGCGGTAAAAACGCGATTGGCTCAGGCATTGGTTTAGCCGTAACCAAAGCGTTAGTCAGTGCAATGAAAGGCACTATTTCGGTAACCAGTACAGAAGGCGAAGGCAGCTGCTTTACCGTGCACATACCGCTTAGCTTATGTGTAGCGCCTACCGAACAAAGCTATGCAGGTAGAGGTTTATATATTTTACTTGTAGAGGATGTGCCATTAAATGCTGAAATTGCGAC
>NZ_DCYU01000095.1:0-9036 GCF_002331165.1 Pseudoalteromonas sp. UBA2102 | reverse complement strand
TCGTTTGTAGAAACCGAAGACGAGCTAGATTTAGTACTACTTGATATGCAACTGCCCGATATAAATGGTGATGAGGTGGCAAGACAAATACGTGCCGATAGCCATTTTGATAAATTACCTATCGTTGCGCTTACAGCGAATGTACGTAGCGCCGAAGAAGACTTAGAAGGCATTTCGGTGCAAGGGGCGCTTGCCAAACCCATTAATACAATAAAGCTTGATAAAATGCTGGCTGATTTGTTTGATATTCAACAAAGTGAATCAGACAAGCCGCTGCTAACGGTAAGTAAAGAAGCGCTTGAGGGTATTAATGCAGGTGTGCTTGATGTTGAAACCATTGAAGACTTTGTAAACTCTATGGGGCTTGAAGTATTTAAGCGCAGCAGTGGTTTATTTGAAAAACTAAACCCGCAATATCAGCAAGAGCTGCAAAGCGCGTTAAATGAAAACGACAGGGAAGAGTACAAATCGGTGGCGCATAAGCTTAAAGGTGCTGCGGGCTCTGTAGGATTAAACGACGTACAGTTACATGCTAAAAAGATGGAACACGGTGCGCTTGATGAATCAGATGAAGTACTAAAAGAATGGTTAGATACATTGGCAGATAAAATAAATGAAGGACAAATTGCCCTTCATTCGTTTTTACAATTATTAGAGTAAGCGGTTTACTCTAATTAAGCGTCGATTTTACCAATAAAGCGGTAACCTTCACCATGGATGGTGCTGATTAGCTCAGAAGTAGAATTATCACTTTCGAAGTGCTTACGAATACGACGAATCGTTACATCTACTGTACGGTCATTAGCGCGAAGCTCACGGCCAGTCATATGCTTAATAAGTTGCTCACGGCTAAAAATACGCCCTGGAGAATCAAGCATTAAACGCAACGCTCTGTATTCACCTTTAGGTAAACGCTTAGCATCACCATTTGGTGACGTTAAACAACGGCTGTTTTCGTCAAGTTCCCAACCGTTAAATGTAATTACACCGTTGGTTTCTAGCACTGACTCTTCGCCGCCTAGCGCTGTACGGGTAATTAAGTTGCGAGCGCGTATAGTCAATTCACGAGGGTTAAAAGGTTTAGTGATGTAATCATCAGCACCAATTTCTAAACCTAAAATACGGTCTACATCGTTATCACGGCCGGTTAAAAAGATTAAACCGACTTTACGTTTTTGGCGTAATTCACGTGCTAAAATTAGCCCGTTTTTACCCGGTAGGTTGATGTCCATAACTACAAGATTGACGTCATCATTATTTGTAAGCTTGTCATGCATATCATCGCCATCAATGGCTTCAATAACTTTGTAACCTTCAGCTTCAAATAAACTCACGAGGTTTAGTCGAGTTACGTCTTCATCCTCTACGATTAGAATGACTGGCGTTTGCATTATTAATTAACCTTTTTGGAATATTTTATTTACAAAAAATCGAATTTTAACTAAATAATTCGATTACTAGAGATTATAGGATTATACCCAAATGTTAACAAGAAAAAACAAGTTGGATAAAAATAAAACAGTAGGGGTGTTCCAAACTAACCAAAAGGCATTGTGCAAAAACTACTGTTTAATGATATATAACGGATGCAGCTTTTTGAATTATGAAAACGAAGCCATTTCCTTTAATAATTGATACATCCACCAATCGCTTAAAGGTACTAAAAATAATCGCGCAAATTCAAAACGGAATTATATCATTTTATAACCTTTCATCAATGTATGTGATACTGCAAAAGCAATAAAGTTCAGAAATTGTATCGCTTAATTATTAGATCAAGTTAAATAATTAAACATGAAATATCACATGCTCTCTCTATAAGGTCATTAAATGGTAATTCAAGTAAAAAGCGTAAATAAATACTCTTTTTTTAAACACTTTTTATGGAATTGTAATAACAAAGCGTACGCCGGGTTTTGCATCTAGGTCATACAGTATATGCCCACCTAATGCTTGGGTTACTAAGTTGTACACTAAGTGCATGCCTAAACCACTTGCCCCTTGGCCTCGCTTAGAGGTTACAAATGGGTCAAATATCCTGTTTTTGACATTTTTATCAACGCCTTGGCCGTTATCTGTGTAGATTATTTTTATTTGTGGGCCTGTTATTTCTATATCAAACTTAATTTCGTTATTTTCGCTATTGCTAAAACCATGAATGGCAGAGTTTAAAATAAGCTGTTGGAAAATTTGTTGTAATGGCTCAGATTTACTCTCAATGGTTAAATCACTCGGACAATTAATCACTACGTTAGGCTTTGACTTTATTAACTCTGATTGAATCGACATTAACACATCAGATATTAACCTATGGATGTTTACATGGGTCTTAATCCCGTCATCTTGAATTACAGCTACCTTTTTAAAGTTAGAGATAAGGTCGGCCGCACGATTTAGGTTTCTATAAATTAAATCAAGGTTTTCGATACCTTCGTCAATAAAGCGTTTTAATTGGTTAGAAGTAAGAGACTTATTATCAAAACTAAGCTGAATGTCGGCAAGTTTATCGCGCAGCAAGGTTGAGCCAGTAATACCTAGGCCAATTGGGGTGTTAACCTCATGGGCTACGCCGGCTACCATTTGCCCTAATGAGGCCATTTTTTCGTTTTCTACTATTTGTTCTTGGTATTGATGCATTCGCTCAAGGGTAGAAAGCAGCTCTTGGTTTGCTTCACGCAGGGCTATTGTTCTTTGGCTTACCTTTTCTTCTAAGCTTTGGTTGAGTTGTTTGATCTCTAGTTTGTCTTTTTCATGACGTTCTATTTGCTTACGGGTGCGAGTAAGCATGATATTTAAGCTGTTTGATAAGGCTGTAACCTCTTTTACGCTGGTGCTTGGTGCGCGTACGTCATAATTATGATTTTTTGATACGTCTTGTAGCAATACACTTAAGTGTTCAATAGGGTTAGCGATACTTTTTTGTGTTTTTATCGCTATAAAGTACACAAAAAACAAAATAAACAGGGTAAGGAAAATATCTATAATAATTTTTTGTTTTATAAATTCATCTAGGCTTTCTAAGCTGCCACGCATATAAACGTAACCCACCACCTGCTCGTTATTAAGCACAGGTGTTATTAGCTCAATGTAGTTGTTGGTCACTCTTGGCTCGTTAAGCTCTTTAATGCTGTCTACTCGCAGCGGAACAGGTGGGGTTTTTTTAGCATTAAAGCTAATAAAAAATACAGGTTTACTCGATGTTTTTTCTATTGCGTAAATATGAATGTTTTTAACAAGGGGGATTTTATCAAACGACTTTAGGCGTTTTTCTTCTGTTTTTCTGTCGTCTTTTACCAATGAACTTGCGGCATCAAAAGCAACAATATCGGAAAGGATCACGAGCTTGTTTATGATCAGTTCCTTTTGTTCTTTTACACTCATATAAGTGGAAATTGAAACCGATAAAGTTAAACAAATAGCAGTGATAAGCATGATGGTGTTGATCAGCGCTTTTCGAATACTTTTTTGATGTACTTTTTTTGGCATTATTGCTGCATCGCCTAAGCATGAATATTTATATTTAGAACTTTAGTTTAGCAAAAACCATAGAAAGTGAAGGGAAATAGTGAAATTAATTCTGATATTTATTCGAAAGTTAGGCTAAGTATTAATTACACTTAGCCTAACTAAGTATAATTAGTTAGCTACTGTAAACGGCAAATTTGTTATTTTTGTACACAGTGTGGAAGCTACCAAACTGCGCCTCTAAAATTGGCGGGTATTTTAAAAAGCTATTAGCCACTATGCTTAGCTTTCCTACCTTGGTTAAGTGCTGCTTAGCATTTGATAAAAATGCTTCTGCAATTGTGTAGTCGGTCGCTATGCCAGTATGAAAAGGCGGGTTACTAACTATTAAATCAAACTTGCCGCTAATATTTTTTAAGCCATCACTTAGAATAGTGCCGCCTTTAATATTATTAAGCTTTAGTGTTTGCTCAGTAGCATAAGTTGCAAGCGCGCTGACATCGCTGCAAGTAAAAATCAGTGCTGGGTTTTTAATACCTAAAAAAGTGGCTATTAAGCCCGCGCCACAGCCAAAATCCAGTACATTACCTTGTTTAGTGGTAGGGGCATTTTCTAGCAACATTTTTGTGCCAGCGTCTAAAGCGCCGTGGTTAAATACTCCCGGAACACTTATAGCATCAAACTCTACTCCTGCTACATTTACTCTAAACGTTTTATGGTAGCGGCTAATCTCAAAGGTTGGGTTGTTCTCTAGTTGCTCAAATGAGAACAAAATACAATGCTTAGCAGAGTCAATTTTATTACTGTACTGCGCTTTGCCCGCGAGCTGTTTTTCTATCGATTTAACGCCACTTTTATTTTCGCCTACCACAAGTAGCTGTGCTTTTTCGTTAATAACGGCGCGAATATTATCAAGTGCCATTAATACTTCAGGCTTTGATTTTGGGTAGTAAAGAATGACTAAATCATAATCGTTGGCGGCCATTTCATGGTTAACACACACGTTTATGCCATTTATTTTTTTAGCAAATTCCCCATTAGCATGGTTATAACTAAATGCGGTGATGGCACTTTGAGGATTTAGCTGCTTTAGCTCTGCTAAAAAGCCATCTTGAACAAAGTTGACCACCAAGATAGATTTTCCCACTAGTTCTTCGCTATTACGAAGTAACAGTAAACTTGGGTTGGTTAATACGCTCATAAATGGCTTTGCCTTACAAATTAATGATTAATAAATTAGTGTAATTATTTTGTGCGCTCAAACATCAAGTCCCATACGCCGTGACCTAAACGGTGGCCGCGCTGTTCAAACTTAGTTAGTGGGCGCGAATCAGGGCGAGGTACGTAGTCGTTGGTAGATGACTGATTTTTATAGCCAGGCGCTGCTTGCATAACTTCTAGCATGTGCTCGGCGTAGTTTTCCCAGTCAGTAGCCATATGAAAAACACCGCCAATTTTTAATTTTGTACGCAGTTTTTCCGCAAATTCTGTTTGCACTATACGGCGTTTATGATGACGCTTTTTATGCCATGGATCAGGGAAGAATAACTGCAGCGTTGTTAAGCTTTCATCTGCAAGGCAGTCAGCGAGTACTTCTACCGCATCGTGTTCAAATACACGTAAATTAGTAACACCGGCCTCATCTGCATCCATTAAACATGCGCCAACGCCTGGGCGATGTACTTCAATACCAATAAAGTTTAGGTGCGGTGCATTTTTCGCCATTTCAACTAATGACTTGCCCATACCAAAACCAATTTCTAATACTACATCATTGTTATTGCCAAATACTTGGGCTAAGTCGAGTAGGCCGTTTTTATGCTCAAGCCCCATAGTTGGCCAGCATTTTTCAATTGCGGCAGCTTGGCCTTTAGTTAAGCGGCCTTCGCGTTTTACAAAACTGCGAATTGTGCGGATATACTTACCTTCTTGCTTAGCTTGCTCAAGGTTGTTGTTACTTGATTCACTCATATTATTGGCCTGACAAAAACAATGTGTTTAAAAATGGTTGCGTATTATCCCTGACCACGCAGCTAATCACAAGTATTAGCGTGTTATAGCGCCTTCATAGCTTGATCTTTTTATTAACTGCAATAGACTGAGCCGCTATTGAGCATGAGTTAAAGTAGTATATGTTGGATTTAAATAAACAGCAGTCAGACAAATTTGCTAACCAAGTGGTTCAGTGGTATCACCTTCATGGGCGTAAAACATTGCCTTGGCAACTAGGTAAAACACCTTATAAAGTGTGGGTGTCAGAAGTAATGTTACAGCAAACGCAAGTTGTTACGGTTATTCCATACTTTGAAAAGTTTATGGCAAGCTTCCCTGATATCATTGCTTTAGCAAATGCAGATGAAGATTTAGTGCTGCATCATTGGACTGGCTTAGGTTACTACGCACGGGCACGTAACTTACATAAAACGGCCAAAATAGTTCGAGATAAATACCAAGGTAAATTTCCAACTACACTTGTAGAAGTCATGGATTTACCCGGGATAGGGCGCTCTACCGCAGGTGCGGTATTATCGCTGTCGCTTGGCCAGCACCACCCTATTTTAGATGGTAATGTTAAGCGAGTGCTTGCCCGTTATTTTATGGTTGAAGGGTGGTATGGGGTAAAAAAAGTAGAAAACCAACTTTGGCATTTGTCTACCCAGTTAACCCCTAAAAACAATGTGACTGAGTTTAACCAAGCCATGATGGACTTGGGCGCCAGCCTTTGCTCTCGCAGTCGCTTTGATTGCCAAGCGTGCCCACTTAATAGCGATTGTGGTGCGTTTAATGCCGGTAAAGTAAAAGAGTTTCCTCATTCTAAACCTAAAAAAGCGGTTCCTAAAAAGAGTTGTCATCAGTTAATAATTCAACACAACGAGAAAGTTTTAATGGAAAAACGCCCAAGTAGCGGTATTTGGGGCGGTCTGTTCGGCTTTTTTGAGTTTAACGAATACAGCGAAATGGTGTTATTTTTAAATCAGCAAGGCTTAAAAACCGAGCTGGAAGAGTTAACGCCTTTTACTCATGTGTTTTCGCATTTTGAGCTGACAATAAACCCACATGTGCTTAATATTAATAACGTACCGGATGTAGTAAACGATAAACAACTTGTGTGGTACCCACTCGATCAATCTATAGAGGTGGGTTTAGCCGCACCGACTAAAAAGTTGGTTAAACAAATGAGCCCAATAGGTTAAACTATTAGCATTTAGCGCTTAAGAGAGTCAATTATGGCACGTACAGTATTTTGTCAAAAGTTACAAAAAGAAGCCGAAGGGCTTGGATTTCAGTTATACCCTGGTGAACTAGGCGAGAAAATTTTTAATAATATTTCTAAAGAAGCATGGGGCCAGTGGCAGCATAAGCAAACTATGCTAATCAACGAAAAGCATTTAAATATGATGGACCCAGAGCACCGTACGTTTTTAGAAGAGCAAATGGTTGGCTTTTTGTTTGAAGACAAAGACGTAGAAATTGAAGGTTATCGACCTCCTGAAAAGTAATTTTTAGGCATAAAAAAGGGCTGTATAGCCCTTTTTTTATAGCTATATTTTATAGCGTTTCTTCATCAGTATTCGCTGAGCGCACTTGCTCTTTTAAAAACTGCGCAGCTTTAGAGTATTCAATTTCAAGGGTATCTCTTTGCGCTATTAGCTCATCAGTATCAAGCTCTGCATTTCGACATTTCTCTTCAAACTCTTCTGCACATTGCGCAACGGCCTCTGCACCAATAGTTTTAGAGATAGCCTTGAGCTGATGACAAGCACTGCTTATCTCGTCTCTGTCATTAACCATAACGCCGGAATTAATGCTTTTAATTAGGCTTTGGCTTTGCTCTAAAAACATTTTGAAAAAGCGTAATTGTTTGGCTTCGTCGCCGTTTACATAAGTAGATACTGCGTCCATATTAATAGGCATGGCAGGCTTTTGATGAATAACAACAGTTTGGTCTTTATTATGCTTATCATACCAACGCTTTAAGGTATCTTCTAAGGCATTAAGCTCTATAGGCTTAGTAATAAAGTCATTAATACCTACCGCCAGGCAACGCTCTTTTTCACCTTTGAGCGCATTGGCAGTAACCGCAATAATATAAGGCTGAGCGTCTATAGAGTCTAACAACTCGGCTTCATCACGAATTTTTTCAACCATATCGTAACCTGACATTTTTGGCATATGTAAGTCGGTTAATATGAGCGAGTAATTGTTTTGACGCCACATATCTAAACCTTCTTCACCGTTATTTGCTACTTCAACGCCATAGCCTAGTATATGCAGCTGGTCGGTTAAAACTTGCTGGTTTAGTAGGTTATCTTCTACTAATAAAATGAGTTTATTCGCATCGCGTGCTTGTTCAACATTTAAATAATTGTTGAGTGTTTTTGTTTTTTTAATTTGTTTAGGTTGATGCAAGCCTGCTGCTACCAATATCGACATCATAAAGTTAGATTTACACAGCGGTGAGGCATTAATATAAAATACATTTTTATGGTTTATAGCGGCTTCATCAAGCTTACTTAATACCACTACTTGTTGATTATTATCTTCAAGTGAGTAAATAAGACGACGCAGTAAAGAGTTAACTTTTTCCATATCATCTATGCCATCGACAACCCATATAATGTCGTGCTGCTCTTGTTGAGCTTCTATTTCTTGCTGGTTGTGCACGTAGGTAATTTTAGCGCCCATAAACGATAAATAGCGGTACATTGCTTTTTCGCGCTCTAAATGATTGCTCACTACCACTACATGTTTGCCATTGAGCGCATTTTTATGTGCGTACTTAATTTTTCCTGAGGTACCAAATGGAAGCTCAACGGTAAATTCGCTACCAATGCCTGCATGGCTAGTTACATTAATAGTACCGAGCATAAGCTCGGTTAAACTTTTACAAATAGAAAGCCCTAAACCAGTGCCGCCGTATTCACGGGTAATTGAGTTTTCGGCTTGCACAAACGGGTTAAATATTTCTCGCAGTTGCGCTTGGGTCATGCCCTTGCCGTTATCGGTTACGCAAAAACGCAGCGTAAAATGATCCGCCGTATTATGGGCCACTTCTACCGATATTTTTACGTGCCCTTGGCGTTTGTCATCAGTACTGGTGAACTTAATTGCATTACTACAAAGGTTATATAGTACTTGGCGAACCCGTATTGTATCGCCAGTTAAATTAGTTGGAATATCTGGCGCAATAGAAAGCTCTAAATCTAATTTGCGCTTTTTAGCAACAGATGAAAGCACGCGAGCCACTTCTTCAATCGTATCAGTAACTGAAAAAGGCGTAGGGTCAATATTTAGCTTACCCGCTTCAATTTTAGAGAAGTCTAAAATATCATCCAAAATACTTAATAGTGAAAACGCTGACTCACGGATAATAGTACTTAAACGATGCTGCGCGCCATCAAGCTCTGTTTGTCTTAATAAATCTATAGTGCCAATAACGCCGTTCATAGGGGTGCGAATTTCATGGCTCATAGTGGCTAAAAAGGTCGTTTTAGTTTCGCTAGCGCGTTGTGCTTTTAATGTCGCTTGCTCTAATGCAATTGTTCTTTGTTGTACTTCGCTCTCAAGGCC
>NZ_DCYU01000059.1:592-28175 GCF_002331165.1 Pseudoalteromonas sp. UBA2102 | reverse complement strand
GACGCGCCAAAAGACCCACAATTTGTTTAAACTTTAATGCCATATAAAATTTAAGGCACTTAGCTTGCTTTAGCTAAGTGCTTTTTTCGTGGTAAAAAACCAGTAACCAACATAGTGCCCACAATAACAAATAATGCGCCGAGTAACGTGTTTGGCCCTATTTGCTCATCTAAAATTAAATGCCCCCAAAAAATGCCAAATAGCGGAATTAAAAACGTGACCGTTAAAGCTGAGGTTGGGCCTATATCGTCAATAAGTTTAAAAAATAAAATATAAGCAAGTGCGGTACACACCACGCCAAGTGCTAATACGCTAAGCATAACGTTGGTACTAGGTACTTCGCGCATTGGCATAAAAAGTATAAGGGGCAGTACTATAAAGCTGGCTGCCCACATAGAGCCGTGTGCGTTATCGAACGGAGCAAGCTTTGGGGCATTTTTTGTATAATGGGATGCAATGGCATAACACAGGGAGGCGCTTAGCGCTGCTGCAATAGCAATAAGTGACTGACTATTCAATACAAAATGATTTTGCCCAACTAAAATTGCCACGCCTATTAAACCCAACAGCAAACCTAACACCATGCTTTTAGTCGGTTTGGTTTTGCTCCAAATTATACCCACCACCGCGCCCCATATGGGCGTTGTAGAATTTAAAATAGATAAAGTAGAGGCGCTAATCGTTTGCGCGGCATAAGCAAACAGTAAAAAGGGTAGGGCGGAGTTAAGTGCGCCAATTATAAAAAAGTGCTTTGTGTGCTTAGTAAACGCCAAGCGGCGTTTTAAGTACAGCGCCACAATAAAGAGGGTGAGTGCGGCAAAGCCAACTCTAAACTCTATTAACACTGCTGGGCCTAAGCTGTTTGCTGCCATTCGCATAAATAAAAATGACGCGCCCCAAATTGCAGCCAGAAAAAATAACCGAAGTAAACTTGCTAAGCTCATGATAGTATTTTAATTATACAAATTAATTTACAGAGTAACAGGCTTTGCATTAACTGTAAGCCAGATTCGGTACTCGCATATAAAAATAATAAAAAAGGAATAGTCATGAGCCGATATTTACTGATCACAGCAATTATGGGAGTGGGTTTATTAAGTGGTTGTGGGTCTACGCCTATTAATTTATACGATGATATAACCATGAAAAAACATGAGTACAATGGCATAAAAGCGTATAAAAAAGGTGATTATAAACAAGCTTTTATGTATCTAAAAGACCCTGCAGCACTTGGCTATAAAAGCGCGCAATACACATTGTCGTTTATGTTTTTAAAAGGGCAGTACTTAACACAATCCACTAACATGGGTATGGGGTGGCTAGGCGTTGCAAAAGAGGCTGGAGTTAAAAGTTGGCAGGCGCAATACAATACCTTTTATAACGCAGCCACTTCGGCGCAACAGCTTAAAATAGACGAAACCGTTGCGTTGTACATAAGCCAATATGGCAGTAAAGCACAAAAAATGACGTGCCGTCGCTCAACAACCCCAAGACGCACGTTTGGCGAGATTAAAATTGATTGTAACAAACACGATGGCACTGTGACTAAATACGAAGTGCAAACAAAAGAGTAATGCTAAGCGGTGGCTTGTTTTTGTTCAAAGTCACTTTTTACAATTTCGAGCGCTTTTAATACATCCTCTGGAGCAACCTCGTGCTGCTCCAAAAGCATAATTAAATCTACTGCCAGTTTTACATGTGTAGGGGCATTATCAAGTGGGCTGGTCATCTAAATCTTTCTTTTTTGAAATTTGGCTAATAGCAACGTCTATAGCGGTTTGTACGCGCTCTTCCATGTGAATACGTTCACTTTGTGGTAAATAAAAGGCCATATCTACATCGTATCTAATATAACGTGGCGGCAATTGATTAAGTACCGTGCAACAAAAATCGGCCATTACATCTTCACTGTAAACTTTATCTAGTTTACGTTTAATGATTTCTTCAACCACAATTTTTTCGTAAAAGTTATGTATGTCGTCGTGCAGTCGCATCGTGCTAGCGCCTTTTATAGAGTCCGTTTATTTGAGTGTATACTAAGCACTAAAATAAATCGATAGCAGCTTTAAATAGTTGTTTATGAACATTAATTAACGCATTTAAATTACGCTGATAACCGCCACCTAAAGCGCACATAAGTGGGATGTTATGGGCTTTGCAGTAGTTAACAATAAAATGATCGCGCGCATAAACCCCTTCAAGCGATACGTTAAATAACCCTAGCTCGTCTTTTTCGTAAATATCAGCCCCTGCGTTATATAAAATAATGTCGGGGTTATGAATACGCACGCAAAATTCGAGGGCTTGTTTTAGCGTTGTTAAGTACTCGGTATCTGATGTGTTGGCAGGTAGGGCGAAGTCGTAATCGGAGTGTTGCTTTAGGCGCGGAAAATTTTGCTCGCAATGAATAGAGCAAGTAACTATAGCGTTATTATGTTGCGTAATTTGTGCCGTGCCATCGCCTTGGTGTACATCACAATCAAATATTAATACGGTATCGGCTTGATTTGTATTGATTAAATGCGCGCTAGCCACAGCCAAATCGTTAAAAATACAAAAGCCACTGCCGTAATCGCTATATGCATGATGATAGCCACCACTTAAATTAGCGCAAAAACCATATTTTAGTGCGTATTCGCTGCCTTGAATACTTGCCCCAACTGAAAGTAGCGTACGCTCTACTAATTCGCGTGAATACGGGAAACCCATCTTTTTAATTGCTTTATTACTGAGCGTGGCGTTTAAAAAATCATTTATGTAATCTTGGCTATGGCACAGTGCAAGCTGCTCGGGCGTAGCTTTGGTTGGTGTATTAAACTGTGTAGCCCCAAAGCCTAAGCGTTCTATTTCTGCTTTTAGCATTTGGTATTTTTGAATAGGAAAACGGTGGCGCTCAGGAAGCGTTAAAGCACTGTAAAGCGGGTGGTAAAAAAGCTGCATTAGCGTAATTGTTGTTTTTCGACTTGTTGAATTTTATCTTCGGTGGCCGAAATAGCTTTACGGCAGCGGCCTAAACGAGCATGCGTGGTTAAAATTTCCATATTAAGTTTTTGCGCTTGCGCTGGGCTGGCTTTTTCCATTTGTAGTTTACGCTCTTCAATCATTAACACTAAGCGTCGTTCAAACTCGTGGTTTTGTTTAAGCTCGTCGTATAGCTCGTGCGACGATTGCATTATTTTTTTTACGGCTTGCTTATAAACCGTATTTTTTGGCCTAGGTTTGTACTGGCTTTTGTTTTCTTTTGCCCAGATGGGGGTCGATTTAATAACACTAAATACAGCTTGTACTTGATTACCTATGCGCTCGAGTGCATAAGCATAAGCATGGCGGTGTTCACTTGGTGGTAAGCTGGTAATTTCGTCTTCAATTTCTGCTACGTAGTCAGTTAAGTTCATGCTTTTAGTACTAAATACGCCGCGGTCAAATAAACTAGGCTGCGCCTGCATATAGCGGTTTTTAGAAAACAACTTTGCGCTATCAAATTGCTCAGCTTGTTGTTTAAGCGTAGCAACTTGTTGGCGTAATTTATCTAACGCGTGTGTTTGCATTTACAAATAAGCCTCGTAAATCAGTTTTAATGCTAGCAGTATAACCATAGTGTTAAAAACAGGGCGAATAAACTTACCGCCAAAGCGAATGGCTGAGTGAGCGCCAATCCAAGCACCTAACATAATAAAAAAGCCCATGATAAGGCCTAATAAAAAGTTTACATGACCAAGTGCCACAAAGGTAATAAGCGATATAAAGTTAGATACAAAGTTCATTGAGCGGGCTAAACCACAGTTAAGCAGTAAGCTCATTTTATAAAATAAACTATTAGATGCGGTCCAAAAAGTACCAGCGCCAGGGCCTGCTACGCCATCAAAAAAACCTAACACTAAACCCTGCAACCACTGCTTTAGTTTAAGTATTGGTGTTATTTTGGGTAAATCATCGCCCTGTGTGGTGCTTAAACTACCAAACAAGCTATAACAGGCCACCATAATAATAATGATAGGCAAAAGCTTATTTAAAAATTCAATACTTAAGTGATCGACTATTAACGTACCAATCACAGCGCCTATGGCTGTAGCTAAAATGGAGTTTGCCCAAAATTTTGGACTAAATAGATTTTTTTTATAATATGTGTAGCTGGCCGTTAATGAGCCAAAGCTTGCCGCAAGCTTGTTGGTGCCAAGCGTTACATGCGGTGGCAAGCCTGCGGTGAGTAGTGCAGGGACTGTTAATAAGCCACCGCCGCCGGCAATTGCATCAATAAAGCCAGCAGCAAGGGCTGCGGCACATAAAACTGCCAGTGTTGTGGGTTCTAAAGCAAGTTCAAACATTAATAATCTATTTGTCTTTTAAAAGGTGGTAAGGTGTCGAGCATGGCTTTGCCGTAGCGCTTGGTAATTAAGCGTCTATCGAGAATGGTTATACGGCCTTCATCGCTCTCTTTTCGCAGCAGTCTACCACAGCTTTGTACCAATTTCTTTGCTGCATCGGGCACCGTAATAGACAAAAATGGATTACCGCCTTTACTTTGTACAAATTCGGCTTGGGCTTCTTCTATTGGTGATGTAGGTACTGCAAACGGTATTTTTGTAATTATTAAGTTTTCTAAATATTTACCAGGTAAATCAAGCCCTTCTGAGAGGCTTTGCGTACCAAATAAAATACTACCTTTACCGCTATCAATATTTTGGGTGTGTTTTTTTAATAATGCCTCGCGCGACATTTCGCCTTGCACTAATAAGTTAAAACCTTTTGTTCTAAGAAACTTAGCCACATGGTCCATTTGCCAGTACGATGCAAACAACACCAAATTAGCTTTTTTTGTGTTTAAGTACTCTGGCAAGGTTTGCGCTATATGGTCACTAAATGCTTTGTCGGTTGGCTCAATTTTACTTACCGGAATACGCAAGGTTGCTTGTTTAGGGTAATCAAAAGGTGAGGGCACTTTAATAAACTTAACGCCTTCTTCTTTTGCTAATCCGCTTTCATAGGCAAAGTGGTCAAACGAACCAAGAGCACTTAAAGTTGCCGAGCATAGTACCGCCCCTGCGCATTCATTCCATAGTTTGTCTTTTAAGTAGTAGCCAACTTCGATAGGGCAATCACTTAATAGGTGATCGTGATGGTTTTTATATTCTAAACGTTTGATCCACCTTGCGTGAGGTGTACCTTCGCCTTTATTTGCATAGCTATACCACAGCTTATTTAATTGCTCTAAGCGGTTTATATAGTGCCCGCTTTCGGCTAAGACAGGGTCGGCAACGTAAGGTTTTATATCGCCATCACTTACATCTTGAGTGAGGGTATCGTGCATTTTGTTTAAGCAGCGTAGTGCATCTAGTGTGGCGTCACTTATATCTTTAGCTTTGTTGTGCAATGATTTTGGTATTTCGCCATGCTCAAAACGGTATGTATCGTCTTTTGAGTATTCAAAGTCGGCGTTATCAAGAATATCACGCACCACTTTTAAGTCTTTATTCGCATCGTTAATGCTATCGCACAATTTGAAATTTTGACCAATGGCCTTTTGACCCACTAATACCTTAGACATTTTGCCACTAAATTTGGTGAGCTTATCGAGCCAATCAATGGTGCCTTTAATAGTGGCCGCTGCCGATGAAAAGTCGCGGGTAATATGTGTAAGGTGGTGCGCTTCATCTATTACATAAATGGTATTATCAGGTTCGGGTAAAATTTTACCGCCCCCTAAATCCAAATCTGCCAGTAGCAGTGAATGGTTAATAACAAGCACATCCATTTGCATAAGCTGATTACGAGCAAGCTGAAACGGGCAGGTTTGATGGGCTTTCATTTGGCGTTGGCAAGCGTGTTTATCGCATGCGATTAAGTTCCACACTCTATCGGGTATGGTGTCGGCCCAGCTATCCCTGTCGCCTTGCCATTTTTTATTTACATAGGCATCGTAAAGACCTTTTAAGCATTTAGTTTCCATATCACTTAGCGGCGAGGTAAGTGTGGGCATAAACTCCATTTGCGTTTGGCTATCGCCATTAACAGCGTTATGTAATTTATGGGCACATATATAGCGTTGCCTACCTTTTACTAGGTCAAACTTAAAGTCGAGCCCAGAGTGTTTTTTAAAAAAAGGCAGCTCTTTTGCTATTAATTGCTCTTGAAGGGCCACGGTTGCAGTAGAAATAACCAGCTTCTTTTTTTGAGCAATGGCAAGCGGTAACGCGCCTAAACAATAAGCAAGCGATTTACCAGTCCCTGTGCCAGCCTCAATAACACATATTCGCTGCTTTTTATGGTATTCGCCAGCCAGTGTTTTGGCTATTTCGGCAACAAGGTAGTTTTGGCTACTGCGTGGGCGGTAATCAGTAAGGTTACTAGCCACATGCTGGTGTACTTGCCTAATTGTTTTTTTTAGTTGGTCAGAAAGCATGGGGAGATAAACCTAAAATATGTATATAATTACAGTGTATGGATTTTAGAGTTATAACCGTGTAACTACAAGCAAGGATGAAATTAATTTAGTAAATTAATGCGGCGATTTTTTAAGTTTATAAATTACTCCCTATTATGGCCTGTTTATATTTTGAGGTTGAACAATTTTCAATCCTTAACGTTCATGGCCTTAAAGTAGAAAAACAAAATATAAGTAAGGTTTATTGATAGTGTATTTAACATCTGGTTTTGTACTTTCTGCACAAGCGCACGATAGCGCTCAGGGTTTACAATATGAAATTTGGTTTGCTACCGATAATGGACCAATAAAGACAATTTCTGAGAATGAAACCGCACTATTTTTTATAAAAAACTCAGATACAAAAGCAGCTCAAGCTATTTTATCTGCCGAATCACTAAACTTTTTAATTAAACCTCTTTCACTTAAAAATTTTCAGCAGCAAGATATGTGTGGCTGTTACTTTTACTCACTCAAACACTTTTATAGCGCGAGCAAAGCGTTAAAAAGTCGCGGTATTACACTTTATGAAGATGATATAAGGCCCATTGAGCGTTATTTAATGGAGCGCTTTATTAAAGGCGGGGCGTGGATCACGGGTAAACGAGTGGATCATGCACATTACACTGAAATTTTAGATGCTAAATTAAAAACCAACGCTGACTATACGCCTGTGCTTTCTAAGTTGTCACTTGATATAGAGTGCAATGAAAGTGGGGTGTTGTTTTCTATTGGCTTGGTAGGCTGTGGTTTAGATTGCGTAATCATGATTGGAGAGCCTGAGCATCACGACCCAGTGATTGGTTATACTATTATATGGTGCGCAGACGAGGTTGCACTATTACAGCAACTTGTAACACTTATCAAGCAGTGCGACCCAGATATTATTATTGGGTGGAATGTTATTGAGTTTGATTTTGCAGTTATTTATGAGCGCTCTGTGGCACTTGGGGTAAAACTATTACTAGGAAGAGGAAACCTTCCTTTATATGTTCGAAAAGGCCATTTTACACGGGTTTCTATTCCCGGGCGCTGTGTAATTGATGGCATTGATACTCTAAAAAATGCCACTTATAGTTTTGAAACTTTTTCACTTGCTAATGTAGCTAAAGAAATTTTAGGCGAGTCTAAATTAATTGAATCTAGTAACAGCTTACAAGAAATTATTCGTCAATTTAATGAAGATAAACTCGCGCTCGCTAACTACAATCGGCAAGACTGCATACTCGTTAATAAAATCTTCGATAAGCTAAAACTTCTCGATTTTGCTGTTATTCGCACACAATTAACAGGCCTTGAGCTAGAAAAGCGCGGCGGCTCAGTGGCGGCTTTTGTAAACATGTATTTGCCTTTATTACATCGCAGCGGTTATGTAGCACCTAATATGGGCGACCATGGGCTGACGTTTGAAAGCCCAGGTGGTTATGTTATGGAGTCGGTACCGGGGCTGTATAAAAATGTCATCGTGCTTGATTTTAAAAGCCTGTACCCCAGTATTATGCAAACCTTTTATATAGACCCGCTTGGACTAATAGAAGGGATTGAAAACCCTGAAAACAGTATTGAAGGTTTTAATAACGCATTGTTTTCAAGAGAGCAGCACCATTTACCAGCGCTTATAAAAAGCCTAGCGCTACAGCGCCAGCGGGCAAAAGATAATCACGATTTAATGCTATCCCAAGCGATTAAAATAATAATGAACAGTTTATATGGTGTATTAGGCTCACAAGGCTGTCGTTTTTATGACCCTCGACTCTCAAGCTCTATTACTTTGCGTGGTCATGAGATAATGCTGCAAACTAAAAAGTGGATTGAAGAGCAAGGTTATAGTGTTATTTACGGAGATACAGATTCGACCTTTGTAAAACTAACGGATGATTTAAGTGTTGAGGCCTGTAATAAAATAGGTAAACAGTTAGCTAAACACATAAACACATTGTGGCAGCAAAACATACACGCTAAACATAATTTAACTAGCCATTTAGAAATAGAGTTTGAATCGCTTTACAGCCCATTCTTTTTACCCACCATAAGAGGTAAAAGCGTGGGGTCTAAAAAACGCTATGTGGGGCAGTTAATAAAGCCGGATGAATCAAAATTGGTTTTTAAAGGCTTAGAAACCGTAAGAAGTGACTGGACTAGACTGGCTCAACAGTTTCAATTTGATTTATTTACCCTCCTTTTTGATCAACCAGAGCAAATAAATGACCTTGTACACGATTACATTAGTAAACTTTTACGCGGCGAATTTGATCATTTGCTGGTTTTTAAAAAACGTTTAGGTCAAAACTTAACCGACTATCAAAAAAATATCCCTCCACATGTGCAAGCAGTAAAAAAGTTTCAGAAACAAAATAGTGAATTTACGCTAAAAAGAGGTGAATTTGTTACATTTGTTTACACAACCCACGGTGTTGAGCTGTATCAAGGGCTGCATAGCTACGACTACCCATTGTATATAGACAAACAAATTGTACCTTTATTAGAAATGGTTACGCAATTTGTTAACGTTAACGTAAACAGTTTCGAGCTAAAACAGTTCGAACTATTCTAACTTGTACCTATTAATGCAATTTTTGATTACATAATCTACGCTTTAGCTTTATTTTTGTACAGCTATTCCTCATCTAAGCTAAAAAACAATAAAAAACCCTTTTTTAATTAATATTTGGTTAACAGTAGTTGGCTTTTAGATATTTTTTGTTTAGTATTTGGTTTAGTCGCTGTTAACAAACTGTGACAACAAAAAATAATTAAATAATAGTCGCTTCTAACAAGTGGTGACCCAGGGAGAATCAAATGTTAAATAATAAAGTTTCAAAGGCAGTTCGCTTAGCGATTGCATTTGGTGCAGTATCAACAGCTGCATTTTCGTCAAGTTCATTTGCTGCAGAAGAAGAGTCTGCAGAGAAAGTAGAACGCATCCAAGTAACTGGTTCACGTATCAAACGTACAGATTTAGAGGGTGCTTCTCCGGTAGTATCTATTACTTCTGCTGATATCAAGCTAGAAGGTGACTACACAGTTGCAGATGCACTACGTTCTAGTTCATTAAACTCATTCGGTTCGTTCTCAGAGCGTTCTGGTAGCTCAGCACAATCTCAAGCAACTATCAATTTACGTGGTGCTGGCTCACGTCGTACTTTAGTACTTTTAAATGGCCGCCGTTTCCCAGGTTCACCAACATTAGGTGGTGCTTCTGCTAACCTTAATGCTATTCCAATGGCTGCTGTTGAACGTATCGATATCATGACTGAAGGTGCATCTTCTATTTATGGTTCTGATGCAATGGCAGGTGTTGTTAACGTAATTATGAAAGAGAACTTTGAAGGTTTAACTTTCAACATTGGCGCGGGTCACCGTGACCAAGATGAAGGTACTACTTCTACAGAGTTTTCTGTAGTTGGTGGTGTTTCAAACGATAAAGGTAACATTACATTCTCTTTCGATCACCAATCTCGTAAAGGTATTTCAGATGCTGACCGTGACTACACTAAAGCTCAGCTTGGTGATTTAGACGGTGATGGCGACATTGAAGCTTACACTGCAGATACTGTAGGTTGGTCATACTTTGGCGCTACTGTACTTTCACCTGATTTTTCTACAGCGTCAGCTTCACTTTTATGTGATGATTTAATCTCTGAATACGGTGAAGATACTTTCCGCCGCGTTGATGCAAACGAAGATTGGGGCCCAGGTTCTGAGTACTGTATGTATGCATTCGCTAATGTATCTTACAACACAGCATCAATTGACCGTAACACATTATATGTTAGTGCTAACTACGAGCTAACAGACGACATAGAGTTCTTTGCTCAAACAATGTTTGTACAAAACTCTTCATTTGGTCGTTACGCTCCACCGGCTGCAGCATGGGAAAACATGGCAGCTGATAACCCGCATAACCCATACGGTGAAGACGGTGCATATGGTTTATTCCGTTGGGTAGGTATTGGTACACGTGATGGTAACGTAGATGATTACAACCAAGATTTAACAGCTGGTTTACGTGGTGACTTAGATTGGAACAACGCTTCTTGGGAAGTTTACTACCACCACAATAAAGCAGATAACAAATCTGTAGGTGAGTACTACCTTTCTTACAGTGGTTTAGCATACAACGAAGCTAACGATATCGATTTAGGCTCTGATGAAGGCATTGCCAACATGAAGTCGACTACGTTACAAAACTCAGGCTCTACTTTTGACCAATACTTTGCTGGTTTAGGTTTTGACTTATTTGAACTACCAGGTGGTGCTGTTGCTCACTATGTAGGTGTTGAATATTTTGAACAAACTTACGAAGATATTTACGATGGTCAATCTGAAGCTGGCTTAATCGGTGGCTCTGCTGGTAACTCTTCAATGGGTGACCGTGATGTGACAGCTGTTTTCTTCGAATCAGTACTACCAGTTTCTGATACAGTAGAAGTGAACTTAAAAGCTCGTTACGATGATTACTCTGACTTTGGTGACAACGTTGCTCCAGCAGTATCTGCTCGCTGGCAGGTTGCTGATAACGTAGTGATTCGTGGTTCATACTCTGAGTCGTTCCGCGCGCCAGGTCTAGATTTACTTAATGCAGCACGTACATTCTCTGCTGAATCTGCAATCGATTATAATAACGGTTCTACTACATCACGTCAGTACAACACATACTATACTCAGAACTCAGAACTTGAAGCTGAGACTTCAGATTACATCAACTTAGGTGTGGCATGGGATGTAAACGATAACTTAAGCTTTAAGTTAGATTACTTCCAACTTTCTATTGATAACGTTATTCAGTCTAAATCTCTACAGGGCTTATTATCTGATGAGGCTGCTGGCCTAATCACTGCAGTAGGTGTTGATACAGATACGTCTGATGAAACTTTCTACCTTAAGCGCTCTGCTTCAGGTACGCTAATCGAAGCAGGTACTTCTTACTTTAACGGTGCTGGTTTTGAAATCGAAGGTTTTGATTTCACTATTAATGCAAACGTAGAGACTGATTTTGGTGACTTCCGCTTTAACAATGTTAACAGTGTAACACTTTCATACGATTCTGAAGTGGGTGGTGTTGTACAAGACACTGCTGGTTGGTCTGGCCAACCTGATCTTAAGTCAGTAGCAACAATTTCTTGGTCACTTGATGATCATACAGTATCTTGGAACTCTACTTACACAGCAAGCACGTCTGAAACTGAAGTTGATGAAGATGGCGATGGTTTCTACGAGCAATCAGGTGATTTAGACAGCTGGTTAATCCATAACTTAACTTACAGCTACAATGCAGGTCCTTACGGCGCTGTAACATTTACTGTAAGTAACTTAACTGACGAAGACCCAGTTCTTTCTTCAGCTGGTACATGGGATAACCAAGACCTTTACAACAACTTTGGTCGTGATTACCGTGTAAACTACTCAATTAGCTTCTAATATTAATTAGAAACAGGTTGATATATAGGGCTGAATTTATTCAGCCCTTTTTTTATGGGGATTTTTTATGGAAAATTATTGGAGTGAGTATTGGTCTCAAGGGTATTTAACTTCATTTGGGCAGGATATTAAGAAAAACTATACAGGCAAGCTCAAGCAGAGCTGGACAAGTTTTGCTACTGAGCTTAGTCCACAGTGTAAAATACTAGACATAGGAACAGGCAATGGTGCACTGATACAGCTTATACACGATAGTAGTAAAGATCAGCTGAGCTTTATTGGTATTGATAAAGCAACAGTGGCAAAGAGCGTTACAGGCGTGCCCGACTCTAGTATTTTATCAGATGTAAGTGCAGAGTCCTTACCTTTTGAAAATAATGAATTTGATGCGATAGTGGCTCAATTTGCAATTGAATACAGTGAGCTTTCGAAGAGCATTTCTGAATTATTTAGAGTATTAAAACCGGGTGGGTTATATCAAATTGTTTGCCACGAAATAGATTCAGATATAGTTAAACCAAATGTGCTTATATTGGAGTCTGCTGTACGTGTACGTAGTGACTTGTTAACTCCTTTAAAGCAGCTAATTGATGAGCTGAAAAAAGATGATAATGCTCAGGTTAATAGCTTGATAAAAACAATAAATAACCTTATCCAGCTTGAAAGACAAGTACACCCTCACGCAGTTAATGGAACACAGTATCCCGACTTTTTTCAGTTTATTTTGAATAATAGAAAAATTGATTTAGAACGCGCTTATCAATTATTTACTCAAGAGCTCGAAGGGCTGATCTTTAGGTTAAGTGACTTAAAGCAAGCGGCGTTAAACTCTCAGGATATTAGCCAGTTGTTATTGTTAGGCGATAAAACATTTAAAGAGGCTCTAGTTGACTCTAATAATGAATATATCGGAACGCTTTACAAAGGACGCAAATAGCTAGCCCCATTACTAAAATTTGTTCTGTTCTGCACATTAATAATCTAGCAGCTTTGATGGTATTCCAAAGGCCATACGAGCTGCAGCTCCCGATTCCTTTGCTTTTTGGCGACTTGTTAAACATTGTTCTTGGTCACCTTGTCATTTATAAATTTTAAATTACCTTGTTAACACCTTTAAAAATGTAAATAAGTAGAAGTATTTTACGTTTTATTTTCAAAAATGCATTGTTCCGGTTATTGGTATATTCATACTTTATTTTTTGTCCCCTTTATCGAAATAAACTAATATTAATTATATTTAAATTGATGTGAATTATTGGTTTTTAATATGTTGACTATGTTTATATATTGATACTAACATTCACAAAAGAAGCGGTACTTTCACTTCTTAAGCTATTTATTTAATGGCTAAAATAATAAATATATAAATAAAATTATTTCAGGGAGAATCCAATGTTAAATAACCAAGTTTCAAAAGCGGTGCGCTTAGCGATTGCTTTTGGTACGGCATCTACAGCTGTATTTTCAGCAAATTCAATTGCTGCTGAAGAGGGAGTTGAAAAGGTAGAGCGTATAGAGGTTACCGGTTCACGAATTAAACGTGCAGATCTTGAAAGCGCTTCACCAGTGAGCATTATTACTACTGAAGATATGAAAGTTCAGGGTATTTCAAATATTTCCGATGCGTTACAAAACCTTACCGCTCAGTCGGGCGGATTAACTGCTGCTGTAAATAATGGCGGTAATGGTAATGCAACTGTTAACTTAAGAGGTATGGGTTCATCACGTACATTGGTACTTGTTAATGGACGCCGTATGATTGCCTCAGGTACTGGTGCATCTTCTACCGTGGATCTTAATGCCATTCCTTTTAGCGCTGTAAAACGCATAGAAGTTTTAAAAGACGGAGCATCAGCTGTTTACGGCTCTGATGCTCTTGCTGGTGTGGTTAATATTATCATGCGCGATGACTTTGAAGGCTTTGAGCTAGATGCCAGCTATGCAGAGACAGGTGAAGGTGACGGTGAAGAAGCTAGCTTAAGTAGCACCTTTGGTGTGAGCAGTGATAAAGGTAATGTTGTTGTAAACGTTGGTTTTTACGACCGTGGTACTGTACGTGCTAGCGACCGAGATTATTCAGCATGTCCATACGCTGAAAGTGGCGGTGAGCGTTTTTGTGCCGGTTCTGGTAACTCTTTAGGTATGAATGCAATCTTAGATGATGGTAGAAGAGTTCAGTTTGAGCCTGGCGGTAACGGTTCATCAACTGATACTGGCTATCACACATATGTGGGTAGTGGCGAAGGCAACGATACCTATAACTACTCTTCTGCTTCATACTTATCTACGCCTGCAACTCGTTATAATGTGAGCGTGTTAGGTAATTATGAATTAGCAGATAACTTAAACTTTTTTGCAGAAGCGTACTATACAAACCGTACCTCAACGCAACAAATGGCACCAGCACCTATCAACTACACATACAGTGTTGATGGTCGTAGTTGGGTATTAAGTCAAAACCCAGAAGTTTACCCATTCTCAGGCTTGTATGATTTTGCAACTCCTGGCGACAATGTAGACATGTTACCGCTGCGTCGTATGTCAGAAATGGGTGGCCGTGTATTCGAGCAAGAAGTAAATACAGCACAATTTACAACTGGTTTAGAGGGCTTTATCGCTGATCAATACGCTTGGAATGTGTTCTATACATATGGTCGAAATAGCGCTATTGACCGTTCTAAAAACTACATCAACGTAGACAAAATGATAGCGTCAGTAAATGAAAACTGTGAAGGTGTCTCGGTTACAGGTTCGCCTAGTGACTACACGGTTACAGGCAACGATGCATCTGCTCCATGTATTAACTACTTCGGTGAAGGCGCGCTTTCACAGTCAGATGCCGATTACTTGCGTTACACCGATCAGGGTACTTCAGGTACAGAAATGCACCACTTAGGCGCTTCAATTTCGGGTGATTTATTTGAAATGCCTTCTGGTGTTGTTGGCTTTGCATTTGGTCTAGAGCACCGTGAAGAATCAGCATTTAATCAACCAGATGCATTCTCTTCATCAGGTATCGGTTCAGGTAATGCTGTACAGCCAACTTCTGGTGGCTATAAAGTTGACGAAGCATATGTAGAGCTTGTTGTTCCACTATTGAATGATTTACCACTGGTTCAGTCTTTAGATTTAGAAGCTGCGCTTCGCTACTTTGACTACGATACATTTGGATCAGATACTACTTATAAGTTAGGTCTAACTTGGCGTATGACAGACGAAGTTATGCTTCGCTCTGTATTATCAACAGCATTTCGCGCACCAAGTGTAAGTGAGCTTTACGGTGGTCAGTCAGATAGCTTCACCAATTATACAGACCCTTGTACTGGTTTTGGTGGTGCTGGCTTTGATTCTAGATACCAAACAGCCTGTGCTTCTGATGCAGCAGCCGGCCTAATTCCTTCAGATGGTACGTTTGCACAAAACAGTGGTCAACTTCGTGCGGTTGTTGGCGGTAACCCAGACCTAGGTCCTGAAACTGCTGATACATTTACAGTTGGTCTTGTTGTTGAGCCAATTGAAGGGCTAAGCTTTACTGTTGATTACTACGATATTGAAGTAGATAACGTAATAAGCTCTGTTGGTATTACGACTAAGCTAGATAAATGTTATAGCGCGGGTGAAGAAGGTGGACAAGGTGGTTCTTTTGCACTTTGTGAAGGTGTTGTACGTGATGCAACGGGTAACTTTGATGGTACTCCATCACTTGATCAAAACCTTTCTACTTGGAACCTATCGGGCGTAGATTTCAACGCTCAATATAGCTTTGACGCTGCTGGCTTAGCGTGGAGAGCTGATTGGGAAGCTTCTTACATCTCTAAATGGGAAGTACAAGAGTTTGCTGGTGAGCCTATTCAAGATTACGTAGGTGTTGCATCAAGTGGTTCTGGCTCAATTCCTGAGTGGAAACATAATGTAAGCTTACGTGCAGCCGGTGATGATTGGACTGTTTCATACAAAGTGATGTATGTAGATTCGCTTGTTACAGAATCAGTTGCATTATTTGATGGAGACCCTGCGGATTACTATTCACCAGAAGCTGACTCGTTTGTATCACATACACTAAGTGGTACTTACCAACTTAACGAGCATGTTTCGTTACGTGGTGGTATAGATAACCTAACAGATGAAGAGCCTCCATATTACAGCGATTATGATGATGCCAATACAGATACTACGTTGTATAAGTACATCGGTCGTAACTTCTTTGTAGGTACAACTATTTCATTCTAAGCATAAGCTTTAATGCTAAGGCCGGTATATTATCGGCCTTTTTATTATTTAAGAGAACATATGCAAAGCCAAGGCATGTCATTTCAAGATGTAAGCAACTTAATCCTTAAGGAAATTAATAATAATAATTTCCTTAAGGCATTAAAAATTGCTAATTCGATTAAAAGTAATGAATCGAGTATTGTAGCGCACCTTCATCACTTAAAATCTATAGCATACCAAAAGAAAAAAGATTATATATTATGTTTAGCCGAGATTGAAAAAGGTATTAAACTAAGTCCACGTCATTTTCATTTAAATGTAAATAAAGCAAAATTATATAACTTGTTGGGTGAACCTGATAAGTCAATAAAACAATATTTAAATGTATTGGCTATATATAGTGACGATATAGAAACACTTTATAATATCTCTGTTTTGTACTTTAAAAAGAATGAATTTACTAAAGCAAAAGAATACATTGATAAAGCATTTACACTATCCCCTCAAAATGCAGTTATTCTCAGTGCAAAAATAAAAACAGACTTAAAGCTTGAGAAGTTTACTGAGGTCGATAGGCTCACAGATGATTATATTCGCAATTTTGGTGCTGATGCTAGTATTCTCAATAGTAAAGGGTTGGCTTTAAAAGCTTTATGCTTTTGGGATAAAGCAATTATAACTTTTGAGCAAAGCTTAAAATTAAGCCCAGGTTTAGTTGAAGCTAAGAAAAATATGGCCAGCTGCTATCACTTAGCCGGTAAGTTTAAAAAAGCCAAAGCAATATATACAGAACTAACAACTATCAACCCGCTAGATTTAGACAGTCATCATTGGCTAAACCAAATGCTATGGGAAACTGCAGACTCTGGTTTTTTATCCTCATATAACCATGCTTTAAAAATAACTGGAAAAAATACTGCACTGGAAGCTGAGCTTGCACAAAAGCTTTATACATCGGGTAAGCAAACTGAGGCTTACAAAATAGCAAAGCAAATACTCTCTCAAAGCAATTGCCCACAAAAAGCGTTTTCTATAGTGGGTGATTACGAACGTGAAAACAGCTTATTTGATGAATCTTTAGAGACCCATTTAGCTGCCAGTAATAGGTTTAAGAATAATCACGCGTACATAGAATTAGCCAAAAGCTATATTGCGATAGATAAACCAGGTCACGCATTGAACATTATAAATAAGTTATTAAATCAAGACGAATATAACCAAGAGTACTTGTGTATTAAAAATACAGCATTGAGATTACTAAAAAGCGAGCTGTACTCATATTACTGCAATTATGATTTATTTGTTATGCAGGAGAAAATAGCAACACCTTCTGGCTTTGCTTCTATAGATGATTTTTTAACTGAGCTTAAAGGTACGTTAAAACAGTATCATTATTATCAAAACCACCCTTTAGAGCAATCTTTAGTGAATGGTTCTCAAACCGCAGAAAAGTTATTTGATTATCAACTGCCGATACTAAAAATGCTTAAGCAAGAGCTATACGAGTTAACGTCATGCTTTTTAACAAGGCTTCCAAAAGATAATCAACACCCTTTTTTAAAAAGAAATGTTGGTGATTTTAAAGTGACTGATTCATGGTCGGTAATTCTGAAAGGTAAAGGTTTTCATAAAAATCATTATCACAGCCAAGGTTGGATGAGTTCACCATTTTATGTATCTATACCCACGCTGATATCCGAATCAACCAACCAAGAAGGGTGGTTAAAGCTAGGTGAGCCAGGATTTAATATGCACACTAAGCTTTTACCTGAGACAACATTAAAACCAGAGGAAGGCAAACTTATTCAATTTCCATCCTATTTTTGGCATGGGACTAATACCCTAAATAGTGAAATGGAACGAGTAACAATTGCTTATGACATACTCCCTCAACACACTTAAATTAAGGATAAACAATGAAACATCTTTGTACCGTATTATTAGTAATTTTAGCTTCAGGTTGCACTAGTGCAGCAGCGCTTAAGGCCAGTGAAAGCGATGGCAAAATATGTAAACTCGAAAAAACCACAGGTAGCAACATTGCAACAAGAGTGTGTAGAACACCTGAACAAATTGCTTACCAAGAAAAATTAAGCCAAGAGGCAATGAGAGAGATGACCCGTGGTAGTGTAAAAATTGATAAATAGACTTTAACTTTATAAGTTTATTAACCTCTATTAAAAAATTAATAGAGGTTAAATATTTTTTATTTGATATTAAAGTCCATTACTATACTTATTTTATGCTGATTTCTCATGCTAAAGTATTTGCTTTTATACCTTTTACTATGGAGTAAAATTGCTCATGGTAAAAATATATTGTTGGGTTTATACTTGCTTTGAAACTAAAAAGTTAACTCCAACAAGCAAGAGAGATATAAATGAAAGAAGTTCGATCTTTTATTAAAACAGCATCATTAACTGAGCTAGAAAAAGCACAACAATTAATCACTGATGCGATTGCAAAATATACTGAGCAGCTACAAGCTAAACAGGAAGTGTTGGATCTTTTAAAAGAAAAAGGACTTACGTTAGAAGATTTACAAGACGGTACTGCAGATAAACGTACTAAAGTAAAAGCTAAGTATCGTATTGAAGTAGATGGCGAAGTGATTGAATGGACCGGTCGTGGCCGTCGCCCTAAAGCGTTTGAAGGTGTTGATTTACAAAAGCACCTAGCTTAATAAAGTAAAAGAGAAGCCACGGCTTCTCTTTTTAATGGCGTATAACTTAATAACTAAACCTTTGGCTAAGGCTTTCGCTTTGTACTCTAGGTTTAATTGACCAAAACTTACCTTAAACTCCCCGCAGTCGCTTAGTATTTGTTAAACTGCATTTCTGGTTATTCTATTTACTATTTTCATGAGCTATAAATTAAGGCCGTATCAGCAAGAGGCCGTAGAGCGCACTGTTTTACATTTTCGAAAAACAAATGATCCTGCCGTGATTGTACTGCCTACCGGTGCGGGTAAAAGCCTTGTTATTGCAGAGCTTGCGCGTATTGCTAAGCAAAAAATTTTGGTGCTTGCACATGTTAAAGAGTTGGTAGAACAAAACGCACAAAAATATAAAAGTTTTGGTTTAGAAGCGAGTATATTTTCAGCAGGGTTAAAAGAAAAATCACTCAGCCACCAAGTTACCTTTGCCAGTGTTCAGTCTTTATCGCGTAATTTAAATAAATTAAATGAGCATTATTCTTTGCTTATTATTGATGAGTGCCACAGAGTAAATGGTGATAAAAAAAGCCAATATGGAAAGGTTATAAATACGCTCAAAGAATATAATCCTCAGTTAAAAGTATTGGGTTTAACAGCCACACCTTATAGATTAGGAATGGGGTGGATATACCATCATCATTACCATGGTTTTGTAAAAGGTAATAAAGAAAGTCCATTTAAAAACTGTATATTTGAATTACCGCTCAGGTATATGATCAAACATAATTACTTAACGCCGCCAAATGAAGTGGACGCGGCAATTAGTCATTATGATTTTTCGTCCTTGGCTACTAATGCGTTTGGTCAATATACGACTGATGACATGAATGCGCTTTTAAAAAATAGCGAGCGCGCAACGCAAGCTATACTGAAGCAGGTAATACAATACAGTGAAACCCGCCAAGGCGTGATGATATTTGCGGCAACGGTGATGCACGCGCAAGAAATTTTAACTTATTTACCCGCAGAGCAAAGTGCCCTTATAACTGGCGATACCCCAAATGCAGAACGCGATAAATTAATAAATCAATTTAAACAAAAAAACATAAAATACCTCGTTAATATTTCTGTTTTAACTACCGGATTTGATGCGCCACATGTCGATTTTATCGCTATTTTACGTCCCACCGAATCGGTTAGCTTATACCAGCAAATTGTTGGCCGTGGGCTTAGGCTAAATGAAGGAAAAACAGACTGCTTAGTTATAGATTACGCGGGCAACGGCTTTGATTTATTTCACCCTGAGGTGGGCGATAAAAAAGGTGATAGCGATAATGAGCCCGTTCAAGTGCTTTGCCCTGGGTGTGGGTTTGCAAATATTTTTTGGGGAAAAACCGATGCTGATGGCAAAGTAATTGAGCATTTTGGCAGGCGCTGCCAAGGTTTATTAGAAGATGACGAAGGCCATAAAGAGCAATGCGATTATCGGTTTAGGTTTAAAGAGTGCGAACAATGCGGCGCTCAAAACGATATAGCAGCTCGTAAATGCCATGATTGCGGCGCAGTAATGGCCGACCCCGACGACAAGCTACGTAACGCCCTTAATTTAAAAGATGCGTTAGTACTGCGCTGTAGTGGCTTATCAGTGGTAAAACTTAAAGATGATTTAATTAAAATAACCTACTTTGATGAAGATGGTGCAAGTTGCGATGAGGTCTATAACCTTGCTAGTAAAGGCGGGCAGTATATTTTTAATAAACAGTTTGGTAAACGCCTAGGGCAGGGGCAAGCGCCTGTTGAATTTAAAAGTGCTGAGCAGGTTATTAAGGCACAGTTTGATTTAGTGCCCCCTGATTTTGTTATCGCGCGTAAAAGTAAAAAGTATGGCTGGAAGGTATCTGATAAATTATTTGATTACACTGGCAACTTTAGAAAAGCTAATCAGTTAAGCGGTTAAGCTTAACTGATTTTTGTTAAGCGGCGTCTTCGTCCATTAAACCCCAGCCATCGCCATAGCCATTGTAACTGTTAGCAATACTTTCAAGGTATTGCTCTGCTTGGCCAAGCAATGTGTGCTCTGGCACCATTTGTACATGAGTAATCACTTCCCACACGCCTGTGTCTTTACATTTTTCAACGTTTGCGCTTTGTACTAATGCATCAGAGATTATTTCTTTGGCAAATTTTTCAGCATCAGCTTGTTGTTCAAATAAAATGAAAAAATCGATTTGGTGCATTTTGCTTAAATCAACGCCAGCAGCGGCTATTTCGGCTAAAAGTTGGCCGTTATCATCATCAGGGAATTGCATTAAAAACTCATTTAAAATTAATTTTGTATTCGTAGCCACTATTGTAACCAAAATATTGCTTTAAAGCGTATTAATTTTAACTTTATAGGCTTTAAAAGGGAGTGAAATTTGGTGCAAGATTACCATTAAGTTAATGTGTTGCTCATTATGGCTATGGTAGTATGCAACTCATTGGTGGTTAAATTTTAAAGAATAAAAAGTAAGGATATTTACTTGTTCAAACAGTTATTACGTTTTGTGTTTTTTTTAGCTTTTTTTATAAACACTCAAGCCAGCGCTGAGCAAAGGGTAATTGAAGATTACGAAATTAAAGGGATTAGTGGCGAGTTAGAAAGTAACGTTGAGCTATATTTAAAACAACTGGTTGGCGAAAAACCCACCAGAACCTTGCGCCGCTATGCTAAAAAGCAAGTGCAAAGCAGTATTAAAGCGCTGGGGTATTACAACCCAACGGTAGACATTGAGTTTGATAAAGACGATAAAGAGCTTATCGTTAAAGTAGAGCGCGGCCCTGCAACGCGCATAGAAGCTATTAATATAACGCTTAATGGTGAGGGTAAAAACGACTCGCAATTACAAAACGTTATTAAAAACTTAAATTTAACCCAGGGCGATATTCTTAATCATGGCAGGTACGACTCAGCTCATAAAAAAATAGAGTCAATGCTATTAGAGCTAGGCTATTTTGATGCTAAATGGCCAGCCCGAAAACTTGCTGTATCAGTGCAAAAAAACACTGCCGTTATTACATTTAATATAGATACCGGCGTGCGCTACACGTATGGCAATATAATCATTGCCAGCGAAACCCCCGCAGAAAAATACATTCGTTCACTTGCACCTTTTACCCAAGGGCAAGCTTATAAAGCCACACAAATTGCCGATTATAACCTTGAGCTCTCAAGCACACCGTATTTTGCAAGCGTGCGTATTTATGCCGATATACCAGCAAGAGCCAACGGCCAAGTGCCTATAAATATTGATGTGCTACACAAACCTGCTAATAGCTACGAAGTAGGCGGTGGCTTTAATACCGAGCTGGGCCCGAAAGTGCGTTTTAAATGGAGTAAACCCTGGATCACAGAAGACGGGCATTACCTCGAAAGCAATTTAAATGTAGCTGAGAAACAGCAAGATATTTCTATGGCGTACACCATTCCGGTAGATGACCCTAACGACGATTTATGGCGTTTATCAGTGGGTTACAAGTTAGAAGATGAACTTGCCGATGACATATACAGTGAAATACTGACCGGCCAACTGCAGCGCCAATGGTTAACTGAAGATAAATGGGTACGCACGGCCTTTTTACGTCGAGACCAAGAAACATACCGCATTGGTGATGAACCAGAAGAAAGCACCGAAATGCTTATGCCCGGTATTAGCTATGCCCGTAAAAAGTCAAAAGGAGGCACAACGCCTTATTGGGGTGAGCAGTGGCTAATTTCGGCTGAGTTTGGTTTAGATGATGTACTTTCAACCACCAACTTAGTGCGGGTGCAGCTGCAGCATGCGTGGCTGCGAACCTATTTAGATAAACACTTAGTTTTTTTAAAAGCAAACGTGGGCGCTATGCTGGTCGATAATATTGAAAACGTCCCTTACTCACTGCGCTTTTATGCCGGTGGTGACCAAAGTGTACGTGGTTTTGCTTATCAGTCTATTTCTCCACAAGATGAAGACGGTGATTTAATCGGTGGTAAATACTTATTAACCAGTACTATTGAATACAATTACCAATTTGCACAAAATTGGCGTGCAGCTTTATTTGTTGATGGCGGTACTGCCACAAATGACTTTTCGGACGACTTTGAAGTGGGCGCAGGCTTTGGCTTTCGTTATTTAACACCCATTGGCCCTGTGAAAGTAGACCATGCATGGGGGCTTACTAAAGAAAGTAAAAGCACACGTTTAAGCATTACCATAGGGCCAGAAATTTAATGTCAGTATTTAAAAAAATATCCGCCGCCGTCATCGGCGTTTTAATCACGCTTGCCGTTATTATATTTTGTTTGTTATTTACTGCGCCCGGTAATCAATTTATTGCTTATAGTGCCAATAAAATGGTGGACGGCTTACATATTGAGATTAAAAAAGGGCGCTTTTTATATAACAACCCGTTTAATGTGAGCTTTAAAAACCACAGTACAGATTTTAAAGCGCAGCAGCTTAAAATAGATTTATTTTGGTGGCAGTGCGATGGCCTATGTTTTGAAAATGTAAGTGCGCGGTCAATCAAACTTGCCCTTGGCAATGCACCCGAAGCCTCACAACAAAGCAACTCAGAGCCATTAGCTAAAATTACGTTTCCCTTTAATGTTGCCGTTAAAAATGTAGCAATAAACGAATTTGTATTAAATCATCCCAGTGCTGATGTAACCGTAAATAACTTTACCCTTGCAGCGAAAGCTGAAGATGCAACCTTAGCACTAAAAAGCCTAACTATTAGTGATGTATTGGTAAAGCTTAAAGAGCAACCAGCCTCATCTAATCAAGCAGCGGCTAATCAAGGCCAGGCGCTAACAGCGCTGCCTGCGTTACCAGATATAGAATTTACATCGCCCCTTAATTTACGGGTAGAGCAGTTTGACGTTAAAAAGGTGGATATTGAGCAAGGTGAGCAAACTCACACAATCGAAAATATAGCGCTTGTATTAAATGTAGAAGATGAAAAAGTTAACTTACAAACGCTTAGCGCGCAGTACCAACAATGGCAATTAAATACAGAGTTAACTAGTGAGCTTGCAGGTAACTTACCATTAAACGCTAAAGTAGCGCTAAACAGCGACTTGCACCAAGCGAATTTAGCGTTAAGTGGTGACCTATCTGATTTAAATATAAATTTACACACGACTGGTCAGTACCCATTAAATTTAACGGCAACGGCTAATTTAAAACAAAAAAATTATCCGTTTGAACTTACTGGTAAAGTTGAGCAATGGTTGATTGACGCTCAAAGTAACGAGCTAAAAGTAAATAATGTTGATTTATCAGCCTCGGGTAATGCGGATGATTACACGCTAAGTTTAAAGGCGCATAGCCAATTAGGTGCCTATCCAGCTGTAGTATTAAACACGCAATTAAACGGCTCGCTTAGCCAAGCGCAGCTAAGTACCTTAAGCCTAAACGCAAACGACAGTAGTGCAATATTTAAAGGTAATGTTAATTGGCAAAAGGGCATACAAGCCGACTTTACCGGTTCGTTAAATAGCTTAAAAGCGCAATACTTAACAGATGCGCTTACAAGTAATATTTCTGGCCAGCTAGAAGGGCGCTTTAATAGCGAAGGGCAAAACTGGCACTTGCAAATGGATAATACACAACTTGCAGGTACACTGAACCAAACACCGCTTGAATTTGCCTCAAACTTTACACTTAACAATACGCTAAAAGCCAACATAGACAGCCTATATTTAAGTAGCGGTGCCAATAAATTAACCTTGAGCGGGCAAGTTGACGACACCTGGCAGGTTGACGGAAAAGTAACACTGACAGGAAATGAGCAAACTAATCTGCCATTTGTTGCAAACGGTAAGGCCGATTTAAAAGTTAGAGGACCCCGTTTAACCCCCGCCGTTGATTTATCGTTATTACTCGATAACTTTATGTATAACGACATAAACGTTAATAAACTCGCCCTTAAAGGTCAGCTCGATACAGCCGCAGATTGGCAAACCGATGTGAGCTTAAACGTAGGCTCAGCAATGGTTGCTGATCAGGTAATTAATAGTGTTGAGCTAACTGCCACTGGCGATAAAACCGACCATCAGCTGGTTGCCGCCATAGATGCAGAGCAAGGCGCTGCTGAGCTTGAAGTAACCGGTAAGCTCAATAATGACGTGTGGAATGGCTCGCTCAGTAATATAACGCTAAGTGACAAAAAGCTCAGCTTTAGTAATAGTAAAAAAATTGCGGTGATGTTTAATACCCAAACCAGCGATTTTGATGTGAGTGCGCATTGCTGGCGCTCAAACAAAAGTGAGCTATGTATAAACACCCTTGCGCAAACTAAAAACTTGGGTCAATTTAATGCTACGTTGAGCAATTTAGCGCTTGAAGAGCTTAAACACTTTTTACCAGATAACATGCGTACGCGTGGAGATATAAGCGGCGACTTTGCTGCAAATTGGAACGAGGGCGCTTTAAAAACACTTCGCGCTAATTTAAATGCGGATGACCTTGTTGCTGTTCTTACCTCAGAGGAAGACCGGTTTAGATTACCCATCGAAACGCTAAAAGTCAGTGCCTACACTGATTCTCAAACGGGTAAACTAGAAGCCGATTTACGCTCAAGTGTGCTAGGTAAAATAGCCACCGACATTAATATTGATGATATTCAAAATCAGCAAACATTAAACGGTCACCTTAATATAGATAAAATATTACTATCAGACTTACATCCATTTCTCGAAACCCTTGAGCAATTAAAAGGCGATATAACAGGAAACGTGGCGGTTACTGGCACTTTGCAAGACCCACTATTAAATGGTGAGCTAAATGTCAGTGATATCAATTTAGAAGGTGAGCAGTTGCCGGTGGTGCTGCAAAAATCTAATGTAAATATTTTATTTGATAAAACCACCGCCACAATTAAAGGTAATTTAAACGACACCCAAGGCGGTAAAATCAACCTAACCGGCGACGTAGATTGGCAAGGCGTCCAGCCTGAGGTAAATGTAAGCGTTAACGGCGAGCAATTTTTTGTACGCGCGCAGCAAGGCGTGACGTTTAAGGTATCGCCTGATTTAACCATTGGACTTGCAAATAATGCATTAAAGCTGTCTGGCGAAGTGATAGTGCCTTATGGCAGGGTAATGATTGAAGAGCTGCCAGAGGGCGCCGTTCAAGTGAGCGACGATGAGATTATTGTTGATCAACAAACTGAAACAGCAGAAAACGTGCCGTTTGATTACGATGTAAATTTAAAAGTGATTGTTAAAAACGATGTAAAAATAGAATCGTTTGGTCTTGAGTCGAAAATAGCGGGTGATTTAGCCATCAAAATGAGCCAGGGCGCCCCAATAATTGCCACCGGCGAGCTAAATTTAATCGATGGTACGTATTTAGCTTTTGGCCAAGATTTAATTATTAGTACTGGGCAAATAGGCTTTAGTGGCTCAATTGAGCAGCCATTTTTAAATATTAAAGCCATACGTAATCCAGACACCACAGCAAACGATGTTGTGGCAGGTGTTACGCTTACTGGTAACGTTGAGCAACCTACCTTAAAAGTGTTTTCTGAGCCGGCAATGGATCAAGCACAAGCGCTGGCCTATTTACTCAATGGGCAGCCGCTAGGCGAGGGCGACAGTTCAAGCGATGCTATGCTTACTCAGTTATTGCTCTCACAAGGGGTGAGCCGTAGTGAAGGCGTTGTATCTAAAGTTGGCGAAACCATTGGTTTATCTGATGTAAGCTTAAGTTCAACGGGCTCTGGCGATAACACTAAGCTTGAAATATCGGGCTATGTAGCGCCTAGCTTACAAGTTAAATACAGCGTAGGGGTATTTGACTCGCTCAGCGAGGTCGCTATTCGCTATCAGCTGCTTTCGCAATTTTATGTAGAGATCACCAGTGGTTTAAATCAAAATGTTGATTTACTCTATAAGTTTGATTGGGACTAAATAGGCAGTATAAGGATTATATGAAAGGATTATATTTAGCAGCACTAATAACAGGATTAACTGGCTGCGCCCAATACACTGAGCAACACGCGGGCACTCAACAAACTCCAACCCGTAGCGCAAGCGAGGTAATAAAGCACGCTAAAGCGCACGAATGGCGAAATGTAGACAGGCAAAATGTTTTAAAAATTACGCTGCCTACAGGGGCGGCTTATGTTGAGCTTAACCCACAGCTTGCAGCTAAACATACTACGCACATAAAACAACTTGCACGAGAAGGCTTTTATAAAAATACCCGTGTTTATCGTTTTGTTGAAGGGTTTGTAGCACAAGGTGGCGACAGCTCAGGCAATAAAGCAATTAAAACGGCTAATAAAACTGTGCCTGCAGAGTTTTACCATAGCACCGCACAGCCGCTTAAAATTACAGAGCTACAAGGCGATGGTTACGCGCCTGTAACGGGCTTTTTAAACGGTTTTGCTGTCGCACAAAACGCCTCTAATACACAAACTTGGCAGGTACATTGCCACGGTGTGTTTGCCATGGCGCGTGGCAATGAGATAAACAGTGCAAGCACTGAATTTTTTGTCACCATTGGCCAAGGTCCGCGCTACCTTGATAAAAATATTACCGTATTTGGAAGAGTGCTTGAAGGTATGGAGCACTTTAATCGTTTACAGCGTAAGCCTGTTGCTAATACGCCATTTAACCCAATTACAAACATTGAGGTGTTAGCCGATATTAAGCGTGATAAAAGCACCTTTAATGTTATGAAAACAGACTCGCAATCATTTAGAGAATTGATTGAGGCGCGAAAAAATCGTACCGAACCTTGGTTTGTATACGCCCATAATTATGTTGATGTGTGCGCTATGCCTATTCCGACTAAGCGCATTGACTAGCTTATAACGGGTATAAAAAGGAGCTTAAGCTCCTTTTT
>NZ_DCYU01000059.1:0-281 GCF_002331165.1 Pseudoalteromonas sp. UBA2102 | reverse complement strand
AAAAAGGAGCTTAAGCTCCTTTTTTATGGTGATATTTAAGTCGATTGGTATTACTGACGATTAATTTTTACCGCAAAAGGCGTATCGTTATAGTGCGTTGAACGATACGGATTTATATCCAGCCCACCGCGGCGTGTATAACGCGCATAAACTTCAAGCTCTTTAATGTTTAGCTGCGTGGTTAAATCACTATAAATACGCTCTACACATTGCTCATGAAACTCATTGTGCGTTCTAAATGAAATTAAATAACGCAAGAGTGCCTCATGGCATATTTGCTC
>NZ_DCYU01000035.1:3623-4457 GCF_002331165.1 Pseudoalteromonas sp. UBA2102 | reverse complement strand
ATTTCGATAGGCATTTCGCGCTTTTCTACTTCTTCAACAATAAAGTGTAAATAAGGTTCTGCGCGTTTTGAAATGCGGTCTAAATAAGCTTGATGACGCGCATAGTAATTACGCTCGGTAACAACAGGGCGGTTTTGCGGTACATCAATAGACAGTTGGTAGCGAATGCGCTCCCACACATCATCAAAAACGGGGGCGTCTTCGCTCTGCTCAACGTGTTGATATTGGGCGTTTACCATCAATGCATTGTTAATATCGTTAGGGCTTGCGCCTTCTAAGCGCTTATTTGCTTGGGTAGCAGCTTGTGCGTCTGAATCTACGGTTGTTAATGTTTGACAACCACTTAGCGCAAGCGCCAAGGCAATTAATAGAGGAGATTTATTCATATATACCAATACATCAGGTAAAAAAACTCGGCGAATACTACCCGTTATGAGTCAACATTGCCACTTAACGACCAACTTTAACATGTTGATAAAACCATTCGCTATTTTTAAACCAATGGTTTTACCTAGGATATACCTAACCACGATGCTGCAAAATTAATTACAACAGGTCAACATATCTTAACTAAAAGTTGTCTTTGAATCGTCTCAGACTTGCAAAGTTTTCCCATGGTTCATTGTTTTTTGTAACCAACACAAATTCTTTTGGAATTAACTCTGTAATAGTAGGTAGGTCGCTGCGCATAAATGGATTAACTTTAAGCTCTTGGCCTATTGTACTTGGCAGTGTAATTTCGCCCTTAGCACGCTGTGCATCTACTTTATCGCTGTATTGGAGTAGCTCAGGGTTACGCGGCTCTACGGCTTTTGCAAATGCTAAATTGGCTTG
>NZ_DCYU01000035.1:3007-3272 GCF_002331165.1 Pseudoalteromonas sp. UBA2102 | reverse complement strand
ACTTTGCAGGTTTTAGGTAGCTCACGCAGCTTATTAAACGACTCCCACATTTGCTCTGGCGTCCCTTCAAATAATCGCCCACAGCCCCCACTAAAAAGGGTATCACCTGTAAAAGCCAACTCTTCATGAATATAACAAATGTGATCAAGCGTATGGCCAAGGGTGGTAATAATGTTAAAACGCGTACCCAATACCTCAATGCTATCGCCATCAACCAGTGTATTGGTGATCCCCGCAAACGGACTGTTTATAGGACCGTACACTG
>NZ_DCYU01000035.1:2232-2681 GCF_002331165.1 Pseudoalteromonas sp. UBA2102 | reverse complement strand
AATGTTTGAAAACTGTTTTACAAGCTCGGCTACGCCACCGGTATGATCGCTATGATGATGGGTAATTAAAATGCCACCAAGCTGTAAGTTATACTCTGCTAAATGCGCCATAACGGGCTGTGCGTCGCCTGGGTCAACCACCCACGCTAGGTCGCTATTATGGGTAGTTAAACACCAAATATAATTGTCAGAAAATGCTTTAATTGCTTTAACTTGCACCATATTAATTTGCTCTATAAAGTGACGGGTAACACCTAGTATAACGAGCTATAAAAATGAAACCAGCCCTTAGTTTTCAAGAAGGACCCAAACCGCTGTCATGGCAGCAGTTCCCTCATGGGGATTATTTACGTGCTGACATTGAACAAAAAATGGATCAATGGCTGCCGCGTATGTTTGGTTACCATATGCTTAAATTAGGTAATTTAAGTGGCGAGCTTAATACCAGC
>NZ_DCYU01000035.1:1266-1905 GCF_002331165.1 Pseudoalteromonas sp. UBA2102 | reverse complement strand
TAAGCACTATAAAACACCAAGTATGTGTTGCCGAAGAGGGGCCTTACACAGGTGTAATAGCCGATATAGACGAACTGCCTTTTTATGAGCACAGTGTTGATGCGTGTATTTTAAGCCACTGCTTAGAGTATCACTCAGACCCACATCACATATTACGCGAGGCGCATCGCACACTTATACCCGGTGGTTACATTGTTATTACCGGATTTAATCCGTTTAGTTTATGTGGATTGGCGCAAATGTTGCCTTTTAGCGGCCAAAAACTGCCGTGGACGGGGCGTTTTTTTACGCCTGCGCGGGTAAAAGATTGGCTTAATTTATTGGGGTTTGAAATTATTAGCGATGAGCGCTTTATTTACTCATCTCTTGCGCGGGGTAACAGGCTTTCACGGTTTGCATTTTGGCGCAGTTTTGCCAAACAGTATTTAAAACCTATGGGGAGTGTTTATATGCTGGTGGCGCGAAAACGCGTGGCTCCGCTTACGCCTATAAAACCTAAGTGGCATGCAAGGCCGCAGTTTTCACCTGTAAAAGGGGCAGGGCTTAGGCAAACCTCAAAGCAGCACTTTAAACAGTGTGAGCAAAAAAATAATAATAGTTAAAAAATGTAAGTAGGCACTTTTTAACCCAGCCATGAGC
>NZ_DCYU01000035.1:724-903 GCF_002331165.1 Pseudoalteromonas sp. UBA2102 | reverse complement strand
ACGGGTTAAGGCTGATACCCTACATCATCAAGTAGGTTGCTACTGCCTGCAGCGTCACGTGCTAAATCGTCAACTATTTCGTTATATTTATGCCCGCTATGTCCCTTTACCCATTTCCATGTAACCGTGTGCTCGCTACAAACGCTATCAAGTCGCTTCCATAAATCAACATTTTTAAC
>NZ_DCYU01000035.1:0-367 GCF_002331165.1 Pseudoalteromonas sp. UBA2102 | reverse complement strand
TTTTTTCCAATTTGCAATCCACGACTCAATACCCTGCTTAACATATTGGCTATCTGTGGTGAGGTTAACGGTGCAAGGGCGGGTAAGTGATTCAAGGGCAACAATGGCAGCGAGCATTTCCATACGGTTGTTTGTGGTGAGCTTATACCCTTGGCTTAATTTTTTTTCGTGGCCGTTATAAATCATAAAAATACCATAACCACCAGGGCCCGGATTACCTAAACATGAGCCATCGGTGTAAATCTCTACGGTTTTTTGCACTGTTTTACCTTGATATTATGTACAATAAAGTGATTATAGAAAGATACCAGAGTCAGGCTAAATTCGATATGGCACGTAGACAAATAGTTTTAGATACAGAAACCAC
>NZ_DCYU01000013.1:0-2587 GCF_002331165.1 Pseudoalteromonas sp. UBA2102 | reverse complement strand
GATTGAGCAAGTGTTTGCTCGTTGTTATCAACCACTATTAAGGTTTTAAACACGACTTTTCCTAGTTAAGTCAGAAATATAAAAAGCATGCCTAATAAAATACTCAGCACTATAAATAGAAACACCCATCGTACTAAGTGGGCATTGCGCGTATCACTTAATACGATGGGTGCTTTAACAAATACCTACTGTAAGTGTTAGCGCTTAAATTGCTTAAGCGACATCTGCTTTATATGCCCTTTTTAAAAACCACACAAACGAGATATTTTTAGCGTGAAGATAAAAAATATTGATTAACTATATTTTCCTATTAATGCAGATTAAAATACGCAAAATTAATATTTTATGAGCGTTATAAATGTCACATCCTGCCTGCCCACAGTGCCAATCTGAATATGTTTACGAAGACCAACAACTGCTTATTTGCCCTGAGTGCGCCTATGAATGGAACCCAAATAGTACAAACGATGAAGACGCAATTTTAGTTAAAGATGCCAATGGAACTCTACTTAGTGATGGCGATAAAGTAACCGTAGCCAAAGATTTAAAAATAAAAGGCAGCTCACAAGTCATTAAAATTGGTACCAAAGCGGTCGTAAGGCGTGTGCTTGATAAAAAAGATCACGAGCTAGATTGTAAAGTAGACGGCATTGGCGAAATGATGGTAACAGCGAAGTTTGTGAAAAAAGCTAACTCGTAGGTCGGATAAAGGGCGAAGCCATGCCATCCGACGCGTAATAAAGGCCGAAATTATTTCATTTAACAAAAACTTTTGTACAAAACTAAAGTGTATTATGAAGCTATAGCTTTGTCGGATGGCGCTTCGCTTATCCGACCTACGAAATATTTATATTTTTTATCCGCACCAATTATTTGCATAAATACCTTGTTTCACGGCTCTATGAAAACTTGAATAAGGCCAATCAGCTACTTGACTAACTAGGCCATGTTTTAACGGATTAAAATGAACATAGTTAACATGATGCCAATAATCATTATCATCCCTAATAGTATGTTCCCAAAAACGGCGCTGCCAAATTCCACGTTCATTTTTACGTTTCCGTGTTTGAGTTAAAAACTCTGTCTTTGGGAGTGATTTTGAAAATCGCTTTTTAATTTCTCGCCAGCGACTCGAATAATCCACATCATCATCTGGTAAAGTCAAAACTGCATGAAGGTGATCGGGCAGCACAACCCATGCATCTATATAAAATGGCCTTTGAGATTTAACAAAACGGATAGACTCTCTTAATAAATCGATATGCTCAACCAACAACGATTTATTCCTATCGAGCAAATTAAATGTAAAAAAGTACGTCCCACCTTTTACATAATTACGACGATATTGCATTGCATATCCATTGTATTATTTGTTACGCATTAGATAAATAAAGCGCAATTTTAGGATATTTACAACATTGACGTAGGTCGGATAAATGGCGAAGCCATGCCATCCGACAATTAATTTATAAGTATAAGCGTTTATTGTATTGATATGGCTTTGCCGGATGGCGCTTAGCTTATCCGACCTACATATAAAACCAATGCTTTATAAAATCTCTACCACATCATATTCATGGTTTTTGCCTACAATAGTTAAACTTACTTCATCATCAAGTTGTTTGCCTAAAAGCTGTTTACCCAGGGGGGCTTCGGGAGTAACAACTTGAATAGTTTGCCCTTTTACTTCAACCGTTAAGCCGCCTGCGGCTGGGCCTAAGTAAAACCATTTTTGTAGGGCGTTTTCATCTTCTAGGCAAACGAGAGAGCTTATAATCACTTTTTTGTGAGTGGGCTCTTTAAAAATGGCTTCAAATTGTTTAATGCTTTTGTAGCAATCGTTTACACGCTCAGCTTGCCCTTGTGCTAAATAAGCGGCTTCGAGTCCTAGGGTATCGTACTGCGTTTCTGCAACGCTTTCTTCGTGAGTTGCGGCGTCGTGCGCGGCTTTTGCTGCTTGTTTTGCGCTGTTTAATTGGGCTTCTAGTGCAAATTTAAGGTGTTCTATTACGTGGGATTTATTCATGAAAGGCGCTAATAACCAATACGGTAAACTATGTGATTAATTTTACCGTTATAAGGCGCTTAAAACCATTATTTTAAGCGCCTGTGTTTTAATGCAGATTTTTAAAAGCATTTATTGCTAGGGCATATCGAGCAACGCTTGCGTTTCTGCATCTTGTTTTTCTTCGTAATTTTTAGCACTTAACCCTAATAGCTCGGGTAACGTGGCGGCAATACAAATAGATGAGAACGTACCTACTACAATGCCGGTAAATAGCGCGATGGCAAAGCCTTGTAATGGCGCGCCCGCGAGGAGCCAAACACTTGCAACTGTAGCAAGTGTGGTACCCGATGTAATAAGCGTACGCGTTAAGGTACTTTTTATGGCGTTGTTAATAATACTTGCGGGGCTAAGCGCATTATTAGATTTAACACGTAAAAGCTCGCGTACTCTATCGCCTACTATTATAGAGTCGTTAAGTGAGTAACCTATAATGGCCAGCAAACTGGCAAGTACCGTTAAATTAAACTCAATACTTAATAGCGAAAATAGCCCCAGTACCAGTAATAAATCATGCACTAG